>NZ_JBFAVI010000002.1:21177-130387 GCF_040679695.1 Micromonospora sp. NPDC052213 | reverse complement strand
GGGGAGGGCGGACCGACCCGGTCACCGCCGGGCGCCCGACCCGGCCGGCCGACGGGCGTCCCGCGGCCGGCCGGATCGGGGCGACCCGGCTCAGGCCAGCGCCGCCTCGGCGACGGCGAGGAAGGCGTCGTTCTCGGCCGGGGTGCCGATGGTGACCCGGACCCCGTCGCCGGGGAACGGCCGGACGATCACGCCCCGGGCCTCGCACGCCTTGCCGAAGTCCACCGCCCGGTCGCCCAGCGGCAGCCAGACGAAGTTCGCCTGGCTGCCCGGCACGTCCGGGACGAGCTTGCGCAGCGCCTCGGTCACCCGGTCGCGCTCCGCCACGACGAGGCCGCACCGCCGCCGAACCTCGTCGGCCTGGCCGAGCGCGGCGAGCGCGCCCGCCTGCGCGGCCATGCTGGTGGAGAACGGCGTGACGACCTTGCGCACGGCCGCCGCCACCGCCGGCTGGGCGACCAGGAAGCCGATCCGCAGGCCGGCCAGGCCCCAGGCCTTGGAGAGCGTCCGCAGCACGACCACGTTCGGTCGGTCGAGGTAGGTGAGACCGTCCGGCACCTCGGGGTCGGTGACGAACTCCCGGTACGCCTCGTCGATGACCACGAGCACGTCCTCGCCGACCGCGTCGAGGAACCGGTCCAGCTCGGCCCGGCGGACGGACGTCCCGGTCGGGTTGTTCGGGTTGCAGACCAGGATCATCCGGGTGCGGTCGGTCACCGCCGCCGCCATCGCGGCCAGGTCGTGCCCGTGCCCGGCGTCGTTGGGCACCCGTACGCTGGTCGCGCCGCTGGTCGCCGCGATGATCGGGTACGCCTCGAAGGAGCGCCACGAGTAGAGCAGCTCGTCCCCGGGCAGGCAGGTGGCCCGGACGAGGTGCTCGGCCAGCGCCACCGAACCGCAGCCGGTGGCGATCCGGTCGGCGTCCACGCCGTACCGCTCGGCCAGCGCCTCGCGCAGCGCGACCACGCCCATGTCCGGGTAGCGGTGCACCCCGGCGACGGCCTCGGCGACGGCCTCCACCACGCCGGGCAGCGGCCCGTACGGGACCTCGTTGCTGGCCAGCTTGATCGCCTCGGGGAGCCCGAGCTCGCGGGCCAGATCGGCCGGGCTGCGGCCGGGCACGTAGTTGGGCAGCGCGTCCAGGTCGGCGCGGGTCAGCCGCAGCGCCGGCTGGTGGCGTCCGGTGTCGGTCATGGGGTGTCTCCCGAGGGGTCGGTTCGGTCGTCCGGGTTGGTCCGGCGGGTGCGGGGGAGCTGGACCACCACGGTCTGCGCCCGCTTGTCGTGCAGGGCCTGGCGCAGCGGGTGGTCGAAGAGCGGGGAGATCGCGTCGACGAGCTGGAGCAGCAGGCCGAGGCCGCAGCAGTACCACAGCAGGGTGGGCAGGCCGAGGGTGTTCCACCGGCGCAGCGCCCGGCCGAAGCCGAGCGGCTCGTCGGCGGCCAACGGGAGCACCTTGATGCCCACCACCCGCTTGCCGAAGGTCTGCCCGCCGGCGGCCGTCGTCGGCACCTCGTACGCGAGCCAGAGCGCGGTGGCGATCAGCAGGATGACGACCTGGAGGCCGCCGGCCTGCTCGCTGGGCTGCGGCAGCCCCTCGGTGGAGGTGTCGCCGGCCAGCGCCCGCCGGAACACCTCCCGCCAGTACGGGGTGACCTCCTCGACCAGCCGCCACACGAACCAACCGTTCACCACGGCGTTCAGGGCGAGCACGATGGCGAAGTCGATCATTCGGGCGATCAGCCGGGCGCCGAACCCGGCCAGCGGGAGCCCGTGCGGTCGGGGCTCCGGCGGCCGTCCCGGCCAGTTCCCCGGCGGCCAACCGGGCGGCGGCCCCTGCGGGTGACCGTGGCCCCGCGGCGGCTGCCAGGGATGAGGCTGCCCGGGGTACGGCTGCCCGGGGTGGGGTTGCCGGCCCGCGGGCGCGCCCGGCGCGGAGACCGGTGCCGCGGGTGGCGTCGGGGCGGGCGCGGGCGGCGGCTCCGGCGGCGGTGGTCCCTCGGGCGGGGTGGCGTCGACGGGGATCGGCGCGCCGATCCAGCCCTCGCCGTCCCACCAGCGTCGGGTGTCCGGATCGGCCGGGTCGACGTACCAGCCCGGTTCGATGCTCACGGCCTGGCCTCGTTGCGCTCGCTCACGCAGACACCTTAACGACGACGGTGCCGGCGAACTTGTCGTGGAGGCACTGCTGCCAGGGCTTGTCCCACAGTTGCCAGAGCCCGTCGAGGTAGCTGAGGCCGGGGAGGAACACCGCGGCGACGTGCTGCACGGCGTACCGCTTGCCAGCCATCCGCCGGTCCAGCGTGGCGGCCGGGTCGAGCGGCACGACCCGCAGCTTCATCACCCGCTTGCCGAAGGTCTGCCCCGTGCGCTTCATGTACTCCACGTGGTAGAGCCAGTAGAGCCCGAGCATGAGCACGAACAGGCCCAGTTCGAGCAGGAGTATCGGCAGCATGAAGTCGGTCATGAAGGACCCGGGGTCCGGCTCGACGAGGGTGCCGTCCGGGTTGGTCCGGGTCAGCTCGCCCATCATGTTCCACCAGAGCAGCAGGATCGCCGGCAGGAAGAGGACCATCGCCACCAGCGTGCTCAGCCCGACGTCGATCAGCGCGGCGAGCAGCCGGTCGGCGAAGCTGGCGAGCGGCTGACCGCCGGGGCCGGTCGGCGGCGGCGCGGGGTGCGGGGTCCAGCCGGGTGGCGGGGCCCAGCCCGGCGGGACGTGCCCGGGTGGGGCGTACTGCGGTGGCACCGCGTACCCCTGGCTGGTCGGGCCGGAGGGCGGCGCGAAGCCGCCGGCGGCGGGCGTGGGCCCACCGGCCGGCGGCGTCGGGTACGACGGAGGCTGCGTCACGCTCGACAGTGTTACAGGTTGCCGCGCTTCTCCTGCTCGCGCTCGATGGCCTCGAAGAGCGCCTTGAAGTTGCCCTTGCCGAAGCCGAGCGAGCCGTGCCGCTCGATCAGCTCGAAGAAGACGGTCGGACGGTCCTGCACCGGCTTGGTGAAGATCTGCAGCAGGTAGCCGTCCTCGTCCCGGTCCACCAGGATCTTGCGGGCCTTCAGCTCCTCGATCGGCACCCGCACCTGGCCGATCCGGGCGCGCAGCTCCGGGTCGTCGTAGTACGAGTCCGGGGTGTCCAGGAACTCGACGCCGGCGGCGCGCATCGCGTCGACGCTGGCCAGGATGTCGTTGGTGGCCACGGCGATGTGCTGGGCGCCCGGGCCCTGGTAGAACTCCAGGTACTCGTCGATCTGAGACTTCTTGCGGGCGATCGCCGGCTCGTTGAGCGGGAACTTCACCTTGCGGGTGCCGCTGGCGACGACCTTGCTCATCAGCGCGGAGTAGTCGGTGGCGATGTCGTCGCCGACGAACTCGGCCATGTTCGAGAAGCCCATGACGCGCTTGTAGAACTCGACCCACTCGTCCATCCGGCCGAGCTCGACGTTGCCGACCACGTGGTCGACGGCCTGGAAGAAACGCTTCGGCTGGACGCCGGCGTCGATCATCGGCTGCCGGTCCACGATCGGCTTGCGGGCCACGAAGCCGGGCAGGAACGGGCCGGTGTAGCGGGACCGGTCGACCAGCGTGTGCCGGGTGTCGCCGTACGCGGCGATGGCGGCCAGCCGGACGGTGCCGTGCTCGTCGCTGACGTCGTGCGGCTCGACGAGGCCGGTCGCGCCCTGCGCGGTGGCGTGCGCGTACGCGGCGTCGACGTCCGGGACCTCCAGCGCGATGTCGGAGACGCCGTCGCTGTGCTTCGCGACGTGCTCGGCACCCTCGGCGTCGGGGCGGACCGCGCCGGTCAGCACGAACCGGGCCGAGCCGCTGGTCAGCACGTACTGGGCGTGGTCGCGGTAGCCCTGCTCCGGCCCCCGGTACGCCACGCACGTCATCCCGAACGCGGTGGAGTAGTAGTGCGCCGCCTGCTTGGCGTTGCCCACCAGGAAGTGCACGTGGTCGAGGCCCTTGACGGGGAACGGGTCGCGGCTGATGTCGTGGTCGACGGCGCCGACGAGCACGTCGATGTCGACGTCGTCGGTCCCGTGGGGTCGGTCGATCGCCTGGGTCATCGCGGTCTCCCTCAAGTACCGGTCGGCCTCGTGGCCGCCGCCGTGGTCGGTGCGGGTCGTTCTGCTGGTTCTGTGGCGAGGATCGCGGTGACCCGGCGCACTGGGCAACTGTCGGCGTGGACGCTGGTCAGGTTGCGCATTCAGTAGGGTGTTCAGCCATGAACGCTGGTCAGGCTGTACAGCTCGACGCCCTCGACGCGCGGTTGATCGAACTGCTCGCCGAGGAGCCGCGGATCGGGGTCCTGGAGTGCTCCCGGCGCCTCGGGGTCGCCCGGGGCACCGTGCAGGCCCGGCTCGACAAGCTGGTCGAGCGGGGGGTCGTCGGCGGGTTCGGTCCGGAGATCTCCCCGGCGGCGATCGGGTTCGGGGTGACCAGCTTCGTCACGCTGGAGATCAGCCAGCGGCACGGGCACGACCGGGTGGCCGCGCACCTGGCCGCGATCCCGGAGGTGCTGGAGGCGCACACCATCACCGGCTCCAGCGACCTGCTCTGCCGGATCGTGGCCCGCTCGAACACCGACCTCCAGCGGGTGATCGACCAGATCGTCTCGTACGAGGGCATCCGCCGCGCCTCGACGATCATCGCGCTGGCCGAGCAGATCCCGTACCGCACCCTCCCCCTGGTCCGCTCCGCCGCCCGGGGGTGAGGAAGGCGCCCCACCTGTGCCCGGGAGCGATGGCAGCGGGTCCTTCCCTACCGCACCCGCGCGGAGAAAGGGCGGCGACACGGCGGCGCGGGACGGCGGGAGCGCGGCGGTCGTCGCTACGGTGTGCGTGTGGCGAAGGCGGGCGGCCTCGGATGGCGTGGCGGGCTGCTGCTCGCGCTGATCGTGGTCGTCGTGCTCGCCGCGACCGGAGTGTGGAACCCGTTCCCCGGCGTGTGGGACTGGGTCGACCGCAGCGAGCCGATCTCCGAGCCGGACGTGGTCTGGCAGCAGCGGGTCGGCGGCACCCCGCGCAGCGTGACCATCGCGGGCGACACCGTGGTGGTCGAGCAGCGCACCCGGGTGGAGGCGCGCAGCCTCGCCACCGGCGACCAGCTGTGGGAGCGCAAGGCCGACTGGTCCGCGGTGGCCGGCGGCGACCGGGACGCGGTCGTCGTCGTGGGCAAGCTCCTGGTCAAGGGGTACGAGGTGCTCGACCCGACCACCGGCGCCACGCGGCGGCGCGACGGCGACGCGGTGGCCGTCTGGACGTACCGCAACCTGCTGCTCGACGCCCGCTGCGTCGACGCCACCGACTGCACGATCAGCGCCTGGGAGCCGCGCGGCACCGCCCCGGTGTGGACGGCCTTCGTGCCCGGGGTGCGCAGCGGGCTGCTCGGCGACAACCCGGGGCTGCTCGGCACCCGCCGGCTCGACGCCGTCCGGATCGACGAGGAGGTGGCGGGGCCGGAGGCGGTGCCGCCGCTGCTCGGTTTCCCCATCGACGGCCGGGTGCACGTGCTCGACACCGCCACCGGGCGGGTGCTCCAGAACGTCGAGCCCGGCCGGGACGAGCGGCTGTCGGTGGTCGGCGGCCGGCTCCTGCGGATCACCGCCCGATCCCAGGACGGCACCTGCTACTTCGCCGTCTCCGGCCGCGACCCGGCGACGGGCCGGGAGACCTGGCAGCGGGCCGGGGTCAACCTGCGCACCGCCGACAACGCCGGCTGCGTGCAGCGGGAGGACCCGCAGGGGGCGCGGAACGTGCTGATCGGCGTCGCCCCGGACGCCCGCGAGGCGGTCCTCGACGGGTACGACGGGCGGCTGCTGCTGGTGGCCGCCGCCGGGGAGCGGCTGCTCGCCGTCGACGACCGCAACGCCCTGGTCCGCCCCGCCGACAAGCGGGCGGTGGTCAGCCACGAGCTGGGCACCGGACGGGTCCGGTGGACCCGTCCCGCCGGTGCGAAGGCGGGCGCCGCGCTCACTCCGTACGCGGCCGTGCTCGCCGACGAGAAGCCGTCCCGGCTGGTGGCGCTCGACCCGCGTACCGGGCGGGAACTGGCGAGCCTGCGGACCGCGGCGAACGCCCTCGCGGTCGGCCCGAACGGCATGGTCATCGGCGAGGGACGGGAGATCGGGTACGTCCGCTTCGGCGGCGCGGCCGGCGCCCCGGCGGGGCCCGGCGACGGCCGCGTCCCCGGTCCCGGCGGCGTCCCGGGCAGCACGGCGGGGGTTCCCGGGCCGGCGGACAGCTGCGGCCCGAAGCGGGAACTCTGCCCCGGATGAGAGCGGCGTCCCAGGACCGACCCGGCGGGTGCAACTGATCGACCCTTCTGCCCTAGGCTTTCCGCTCATGAGCAGTGCCGCCGCGTTCTCGTACGCTCCCTTGCTGCCGACCGGTCCGGACCAGACGGAGTACCGCCTGGTCACCGACGAGGGCGTCGACGTCGTCAACGGCCCGGGAGGCCGCCGGTTCCTCACCGTGGAGCCGACGGCGCTCACCGCCCTCACCGCGGAGGCGATGCACGACATCGCGCACTTCCTGCGCCCCGCGCACCTGGCCCAGCTGCGGTCGATCATCGACGACCCGGCGGCCTCGCCGAACGACCGGTTCGTCGCGCTCGACCTGCTGCGCAACGCCAACATCGCGGCCGGCGGCGTCCTGCCCATGTGCCAGGACACCGGCACCGCGATCGTGATGGGCAAGCGCGGCCGGCACGTGCTCACCGACGGCAGCGACGCCGAGGCCGTCTCGCGCGGCGTCTACCAGGCATACACCCGGCTCAACCTGCGCTACTCGCAGCTCGCCCCGCTCACCATGTGGGAGGAGCGCAACACCGGCAGCAACCTGCCGGCGCAGGTGGAGCTCTACGCCGAGGACCCGGACGGCCACCCCGACGCGTACAAGTTCCTCTTCATGGCCAAGGGCGGCGGCTCGGCCAACAAGTCGTACCTCTACCAGGAGACCAAGGCGCTGCTGAACCCGACGCGGATGATGCAGTTCCTGGAGGAGAAGCTGCGGCTGATCGGCACCTCGGCCTGCCCGCCCTACCACCTGGCCATCGTCATCGGCGGCACGTCGGCCGAGTACGCGCTGAAGACCGCCAAGTACGCCAGCGCCAAGTACCTCGACACCCTGCCCACCTCCGGTTCGATGACCGCGCACGGCTTCCGTGACCTTGAGCTGGAGGCCGAGGTGCTGGAGCTGACCCGCAACTTCGGCATCGGGGCGCAGTTCGGCGGGCGCTACTTCTGCCACGATGTGCGGGTGGTGCGGCTGCCCCGGCACGGCGCCTCCTGCCCGGTGGCGATCGCCGTCTCCTGCTCCGCGGACCGGCAGGCGGTCGCCAAGATCACCCCGTCGGGCGTGTGGCTGGAGCGCCTCGAAACCGACCCGGCGCGCTACCTGCCCGACGTCACCGAGGCGCAGCTCGACGCCTCCGAGGTGGTCCGGGTCGACCTGAACCGGCCGATGGACGAGATCCGCGCCGAGCTGTCGAAGTACCCGGTGAAGACCCGGCTGTCCCTGACCGGTCCGCTGGTCGTGGCCCGCGACATCGCGCACGCCAAGATCGCCGAGCGGTTGGACGCCGGCGAGCCCATGCCGCAGTACCTGCGCGACCACGCGGTCTACTACGCCGGCCCGGCCAAGACCCCGGAGGGCTACGCGTCCGGTTCGTTCGGCCCGACCACGGCCGGCCGGATGGACGCGTACGTGGAGAAGTTCCAGGCCGCCGGCGGCTCGCAGGTGATGCTCGCCAAGGGCAACCGGTCCGCCCAGGTCACCCGCTCCTGCCAGCAGCACGGCGGCTTCTACCTCGGCTCGATCGGCGGCCCCGCCGCCCGGCTCGCCCAGGACTGCATCAAGCACGTCGAGGTGCTCGAATACCCGGAGCTGGGCATGGAGGCGGTCTGGAAGATCGAGGTGGAGGACTTCCCGGCCTTCATCGTGGTCGACGACAAGGGCAACGACTTCTTCGCCGAGGTCACCAAGCCGGTGCTCACCGTCGGCCGCCGCTGACCCCGACGTACGCGCCCGAGGGGCGCCGGGCGGTCAGCCCGGCGCCCCTCGTCGTTTCCGTACGTCAGCTCGCCCGGCTGGCGTAGAACGTGCCGCTGAAGGTCTCCGACACGACCCCGTCGCCGGTCCGGGTGTAGACGGTGACCCGGTGGATCCCGGCGGTCGTCGGGGTGTAGCCCACCGACGCCGAGCCGTCGGCGCCCGCCGCGACCGTCTGGGCGGGGAGCCCGTCGAAGGAGTAGACGAACTCCGTCACCCCGGGCATGCCGGCCTGGAGGACGAACGTCCCGGGCGTGCCGGCGACCGCTCCCTGGAACTTGTTGATCGGGTACTCGACGGAGCTGACCGTCGGCTTGGTCGCCAGGTAGAAGCGGTAGGTGCCCTCGCCCGACGGCAGGTCGCCGGCCGTCCGGCTGCGGACGTACACGTCGTTGTAGCCCGGCTTCGTCGGCGTGATCGTGACCGTGGCCGTGCCGTCGGCAGCCGCGGCGACGGTCTGCTCCGGCCCGTCGTTGAGCCGGTAGGTGTACTCGACGACGTCCTCCATGCGGGGCGCGAAGGTCAGGGTGCGCGGCTGGCCGTACCCGGCCGTCGGGTTGCCGTCGGTGATCGTCGGGCTGGTGGTGCGCACCCGGAACACGTAGCTCGTGGCGGGGGAGCGGTTGCCCGCGCGGTCCACCGCCTCGACGGTCAGCGTCGTCGGCCCGTCACGGTCCGGCGTGATCGTGACGGTCGCCGAGCCGCCCGGCGCGTCGGCGGCCACGTCGGTCGTCGGCTGCCCGGACAGGCTGTACCGGAAACGCACCGTGTCGGTGTCGCCGCCGGCCGAGAAGGTGAACTGGCCCGGGACGCCCGGGCCGCCGTACCAGCCGAGATCGTCGGGATAGTCGGTGGAGCTGACCGTCGGGGCTGCCGGCTGCTGCGTGTCGACGGTGAACCGGCACTCCGGTGACCAGGCGGAGGTGCCGCCGGCCCCGTCCGTGGCGCGGACGGCGAAGGCGTACGTCCCGTCGACCATCTGACCGGCCGTGACGTCGTACCGGAAGACCGACCCGGCGGCCTTGGCCGGGGATGTCCACTCGGTCCGCCGGGTCGGGTCGTTCAACGGCCACCAGGCGAAGGTGGCGGTCACCGGCTCGGTGTTCGACGGTACCGCGTCGGGGTCGGTGACCTTCGCCGCCAGGTACGGCGTGGTCGTGCCGATGTGCAGCTCGCCGGCGCAGGGGAACCCGTTGATTCCCAGGTCGACCGGTACGTCCGGCGGCGTGTTCGCCTCGATGGAGATGCCAAGCTCCCTGATCCAGCGGCCGTAGGGCAACTTGTCCTCGTGGTCTCCGGCGATCCGCGTCATGAAGGTGATCGAGGTCTGTCCGGCCTCGACCGCCTGCCGTACCGCCTCGGTGAGCGGCACTTCCAGCTGTCCCTGGCAAGGAGCGGTCGGCGCGATGTCGGCGATCTTCTCTCGAACCGCGGGTGACGTCTCCCAGGTTGGTGCGCTGGTCGGTACGTCGGTCCGCCACAGCTCGATTTCGCGCGGCTTCGAGCAGTCGTTGACCGCCGTCTCCTCGGTGACACCGAGGGCGCGGATGATGTGCTTGCCCTGGAACGGAGAGAGGTTGTAGGTGAAGTAGGCCCGCGAGGTGTGTTTGTCGTCGTCGGACTCCCAGGTGCCGACCGGCACGGTGCCGTCGGTCTCGGGAACAGCGGTCGACGGCTGGCGGGCGTCGGTCCAACTGCCGCTGGTCGGCAGGATGAACCGGCTCCCCCCGGCGGTTGCCGGCTCAGCGGTCACGACCAGGGCGCTGGTCGTGAGGAGGAGGGCGGCGAACCCTGCGGCCGGGAGGATTCGGCGCGCACGCCGGGCGGCCGGGCTGATGGAATTCTGTGGGGCGTGCAAAATGGAACCTCCGGGTTATCAGAAGTTCGACGATCATAAGTTCTTTGATTTCTTCGGGCGCGCTGTTTTCGGTCGGCCGCCTTCGCCGTCACCGCCGGCCTGCTGGTCACTCAGCGGACCGCCCGCGGTCCTGGCGGTGCGCGCAACTTCCGGCCTGCCCGTGAGCGCGGCGGCCGGCATTCCGGCGAGATGTGACGGAACGGTCAGCGCGATCATCTGCGGGTCGACGGCGAGCGCGGCAGGATGGTACGCGTGACGACTCCAGAGGCGACGGGCTACCGGATCGAACGCGACTCGATGGGCGAGGTGGAGGTGCCCGCCGAGGCGCTGTGGCGGGCGCAGACGCAGCGCGCGGTGCAGAACTTCCCGATCTCGGGCCGGGGCATCGAGCCGGCCCAGATCCGGGCGCTGGCCCAGATCAAGGGGGCGGCGGCCCAGGTCAACGGCGAGCTGGGCGTGATCGACGCGGACGTGGCCGCGGCGATCGCCGCCGCGGCGGCGCACGTGGCCGACGGCGGCTACGACGACCAGTTCCCCATCGACGTGTTCCAGACCGGCTCCGGCACCTCGTCGAACATGAACACCAACGAGGTCATCGCCACCCTGGCCAGCCGGGAGCTGGGCCGGGACGTGCACCCGAACGACGACGTGAACGCCTCGCAGTCCAGCAACGACGTGTTCCCGTCGTCGATCCACCTGGCCGCCACCGAGGCCGTCGCGCGGGACCTGCTGCCCGCGCTGGCCCACCTCGCGGAGGCGCTGGAGGGCAAGGCGGCGGAGTTCGAGACCGTGGTCAAGGCCGGGCGTACCCACCTGATGGACGCCACCCCGGTGACCCTGGGCCAGGAGTTCGGCGGGTACGCCGCCCAGGTGCGCTACGGCATCGAGCGGCTGGAGGGGGCGCTGCCCCGGCTGGCCGAGCTGCCGCTCGGCGGGACGGCGGTGGGCACCGGCATCAACACCCCGCTCGGCTTCGCCGCGAAGGTCATCGAGCGGCTGCGCGGCGCGACCGGGCTGCCGCTGACCGAGGCGCGTAACCACTTCGAGGCGCAGGGCGCCCGGGACGCCCTGGTGGAGACCTCGGGGCAGTTGCGCACGCTCGCCGTCGGCCTCTACAAGATCGCCAACGACATCCGCTGGATGGGCTCGGGTCCCCGGGCCGGCCTGCGCGAGCTGCGCATCCCCGACCTCCAGCCCGGCTCGTCGATCATGCCGGGCAAGGTCAACCCGGTGGTCGCCGAGGCGATGCGGCAGGTCTGCGCCCAGGTGATCGGCAACGACGCCGCCGTCGGCTTCGCCGGCTCGCAGGGCGACTTCGAGCTGAACGTCATGCTCCCGGTCATGGGTCGCAACCTGTTGGAGTCGGTCCGGCTGCTCGCCGCGTCGAGCCGCCTCTTCGCCGACCGCCTGGTGGTCGGCCTGGTCGCGGACGCCGAGGTCTGTCTGGCGTACGCGGCGGGCTCGCCCTCGATCGTCACCCCGCTCAACCGCCACCTCGGGTACGACGAGGCCGCCTCGATCGCCAAGGAGGCGCTGGCCAAGCAGGTCTCGATCCGGGAGGTGGTCATCTCCCGGGGGCACGTCGACTCGGGCAAGCTGAGCGAGACCCAGCTCGACGAGGCGCTCGACCTGCTCCGGATGACCCACCCCTGAGCCCCGCCGTCACCGGTCGGTTCCGCCCCGGTCGGTCCCAGGGCCGCGTCGGTAGGCCGGGCACTGTCGAGCTGCCCCGTCCACAGGACCGGGCGTTCCGTCCCGCCAGCGGTCGCACCGACGGGGCGGCTCGACAGCGTGCGCCGAGGCGCGCCGGGGCCGCTTCGTCGGCGAGCCCTGCGACCCCTCGGCCCGGGCCGCCGCGCGGGGCCGGCTCACGGCCGCTTCAGAGCCGCTTCGGTGCCGCTTCAGGGCCGGGGGCGGCCCTTGCGGGCCCGGTAGGCGGCGACGGCGGCGCGGTTGCCGCAGCCCGCGTCGCAGAACCGGCGGGATCGGTTCTTCGACAGGTCGACCAGCACGTTCGCGCAGTCGGGGTGGTCGCAGATCCGCAGCCGGCCCAGCTCGCCGTAGCGCACCAGGTCCGCCATCGCCATCGCCGCCTCCACGGCGATCCGGGTCGCCAGCGGCGCGTCGCGCGGCACGGCGTGGAAGTGGTACGGCTCGTCGTCGTGCGTGATGAGCTGCGGCAACGCGCGGTTCTCGCGGAGCAGCCCGTTGAGGATGGCGACGACCTCGTCGGTGTCGGCGTACCAGAGGCGGCGCAGCCGGGGGCGCAGGTCGCGTACCGACCGCAGTTCGGCCTCGGTGTGCTCGTGCCGCCCGGTGTAGCCGTGCGCGACGTAGAAGGCGTCCAGGGCGGCGATGTCGGGCAGCCCCTCGCCGTCCGGGCGGTCGGTGTTGACGAGTGCGGCGGCGGCGGTCAGGGAGCAGTCCGTGTCATGGGCGAAAGGCAACTTGACTCCTGTCGGGGTGCCGGCCTAGCGTCATGAGCATAGCGGCAGTTGACTCATGACAACTAGGAGCGGACCGATGCGCCAACCACCCGCCGCCGGGCTCGGTCTCGGCCTCGCCCTGCTCTCCGCCGTCACGTTCGCCACGTCGGGCACGTTCGCCCGCTCCCTGATCGACGCGGGGTGGTCCGCCGAGGCCGCCGTGGCGGCCCGGGTCGGCATCGCCGCGCTGGTGGTGGCGATCCCCGCGGCGCTGTCCCTGCGCGGGAAGTGGGACGTGCTGCGGCGCAACCTCGCCGCGATCGGCGTGTTCGGGCTGCTCGGGGTCGCCACCGCGCAGGTCTGCTTCTTCAACGCGGTCCGCTACCTGCCGGTCGGCGTCGCGCTGCTGCTGGAGTACCTCGGCATCATCCTGGTCGTGGGCTGGATGTGGCTGGTCCACGGGCACCGCCCCCGCCGGCTGACCGTGGCCGGCTCGGTGGCGGCGATCGCCGGCCTGTTCTTCGTCCTCGACCTGACCGGCACCACCGGGCTCGACCCGGTGGGTGTGCTGTGGGGGCTGGGGGCGGCCGTCGGCCTCGCCGGCTACTTCGTGCTCGCGGGCCGGGTCGACGCGGGCCTGCCCTCGGTGGCCATGGCCAGCGGCGGCATGGCCGTCGGCGCGGCCGTCCTGTTGCTGCTCGGGGCGGTCGGAGCGCTGCCGCTGCGGGCCACCTTCGGCGAGGTCACCTTCGCGGGGCAGCGCACCAGCTGGCTGCTCCCGATCGTCGGCCTGTCGCTGGTCGCCGCCGTGGTCGCCTACCTCGCCGGGATCGCCGGGACCCGCATCCTCGGGGCCCGCCTGTCGTCGTTCGTCGGGCTGACCGAGGTGATGTTCGCCGTCCTCATCGCCTGGCTGGTGCTGGGCGAGCTGCCGACCGTCGTCCAGCTCTTCGGCGGCGCCCTGATCGTCGCCGGCGTCGCGCTGGTGCGTGTCGACGAGCTGCGCGCGCCCCGGCCCGAGGAGCGCCCGGAGCCGCGCCCCACGGAGCCCTCCCTCTCCTGATGCGGGCTCGCGGGCGAGTCCGCATCGAACTGTACGCGCACGAGAACGGCCTGCCGGAGAAGCCGGACGCCGACGTGCCCACGGTGGCGGACTTGCCCGTCCGGTTGGCCGATCCCCGGGGATGACACGTCCGGTCAGGGCCGCCAACCCCGGGCGGCGAGCGCGGCGCGCACCTCGCGCAGGACGCCCGGGAAGTCGTGGCGCAGCCGCCGACCCGTCAGGTGCACCACGAGCCAGCCCGCGCCGACGAGCCGGGCGAGCCGGTTTAGGTGCCCACGATCGGCCCCGGCCTGCCGCGACTCGTCGAACGCGACGGCGACGCGGAGTGCCGGCCACGCCAGGTCGAGGTGCCAGCCGAGCCCGGACGCGAGCCGGACCGGGTGCCGGGCGACGGGGCGCGGCAGCCCGGCGAGCACCAGCCGCACCCGCAGCTCCGACTCGGCCGGCGACCGGGCGCCCGGATCCGCCAGGCCGAACACCCAGCGCGCCCGCCGACCGCCGGGCCGGGCGGCGTGGCGGCGGGCGAGGTCGGCGAGCGCGGCGCGGCTGGTGAGCCCCTCGGCGAGCAGCGCGTCGACGATGCCGACCGCGCGGAACGGCTCCAACCAGACCGCCGTCTCCCACGCCGCCGCGGTGGGATCCGTCCTCGGGGGTGGGCCGGCGGTCCTGAGGGCCGCCTCCGGTGCGGGCGGCGGCGACGCGGCCGGGCCCACGGAGTGCACGCGCAGGCCGCGCTGCGGGCCGAGCCGCGTCGTCCTCGGGACGAGCACGTGCACGTCGTCGGTGAAGGCCGCGGCGTGCCCGACGCCGTGCAGGCAGGCCGCCGAGGGGCCGGCGACGACCGCGTCCGGCGGGAGCCGCAGCATGGCGGCCCGGCAGGCCAGGGCGTGGTCCCGGGGCAGGCGGGCGTCGGCGTAGACGTCGTGCCGCAGGCGCAGCCAGGCCGAACTGCGCAACTGGTGCTCGGTGAGCAGCGCCTGGCGGACCGCGTCCGAGCCGCGGAAGACCTGCCAGGCCAGGGCCCTGGGCCGATGGGGTGCGGGTGGCATACGCACCAGCCTGCGCGCCGCCCGCCCCGCTCCGGCACCCCTGTGGACGACCGCCGCCGCGCCCCGAGGCGTCCCCTGTGGACAACCGCCCGCGTGGTCGCCGGATGTGGTAAGGGCCTGTCGGAACGGGGAACATCGCCCGCCGCGTACCCGTCGGCCGGGCCCGCCCGGCAACGACCCGGCTGCGACGACGCGTACGCCGAACCGTCGTCGCCGGCACGGACGCGCCGGGCCGGGCCGGGCCGGGAGGGCGCTGCCGGTCAGGACAGGGCGGTGGCGATGGCGGTGGCGGCGGCGAGGACCTGGGCGCCGACCGCCTCGGTGTCCAGCGGCGCCAGCGCCACCACCCCGACGCTCGCCTCCAGCCCCGGCACGCCGAGCACCGGAGCGGCCACCCCGTACGCCCCGGACTGGAGCTCCCCGGCGGTGCTCACCGGGCCGGCGGCGCCCGTGCGGCCGGCGAGGATGGCCCGCCCGGCCGCCCCGCGCTCCAGCGGGTGCCGCGCCCCCGTCCGGTACGCGACGTGGAACGCCGTCCAGGTCGGCTCCACCACGGCGAGCGCGACCCCCTCCCCGCCCTCGACCACGGTCAGGTGGGCGGTCGCGCCGGCCTGCTCCGCGAGGCGGCGCAGCGCGGGCAGCGCCCCCTCGGCCAGCAGCGGCTGGGCCCGCCGGGCCAGGTGCAGCACCCCGACACCGAGGCGCAGCCGGCCCTCGCCGTCGCGGCGCAGCATCCCGTGCGCGGTCAGCGCGCCCACCAGCCGGTAGACCGCCGCCCGGCCGATGCCCAGCCGGTTCGCCGCCTCGGTGACGGTCAGCCCGCCCGGCGCGTCGGCGACCAGGTGCAGCAACCGCAGCCCCCGGTCCAGCGTCTGCGCCGTCTCCCCGCCCCGCGCCGTCGTCTCCACGCCCAGCAGCGTACGACCCGGCTCCGGACAACCCGGGAAAGCGTGGACGGCTACCCTTGTACGGTGACGCTACGCCTGTATGACACCGCCACCCGATCGGTGCGGGACTTCGTCCCGCGGGAAGCCGGCAAGGTGGGGGTCTACCTGTGTGGTCTCACCCTCCAAGCCCCGCCGCACATCGGCCACCTTCGCTCCGGTGTCAACTACGACGTGCTGCGCCGCTGGCTGCTCGCCGCCGGCTACGAGGTCACCTTCATCCGCAACCTGACCGACATCGACGACAAGATCCTGGTCAAGGCGGTGGAGCGGGGGCGGCCCTTCTGGTCGATCGCGTACGCCAACGAGCTGATCCTCACCGAGTCCTACCGGGCGCTCAACGTGCTGCCCCCGACCTACGAGCCGCGGGCCACCGGGCACATCCCGGAGATGCACGAGCTGATCGCCAAGCTGATCGCCGACGGGCACGCCTACCCGGCCACCGACGGCTCCGGCGACGTCTACTTCGACGTCTGCTCCTGGCCGGCGTACGGGTCGCTGTCCAACCAGTCACCCGCCGACATGCAGTCGGCAGGGGACGCCCCCGAACGGGGCAAGCGGGACCCGCGCGACTTCGCACTCTGGAAGGGCGCCAAGCCCGACGAGCCGGCGGACGCCTACTGGCCGTCGCCGTGGGGGCGGGGCCGGCCGGGCTGGCACATCGAGTGCTCGGCGATGTGCTGGCGCTACCTCGGCGCCGAGTTCGACATCCACGGCGGCGGGCTGGACCTCACCTTCCCGCACCACGAGAACGAGATCGCCCAGTCGCAGGCGGCCGGGCTGCCGTTCGCCCGTTACTGGGTGCACCACGGGCTGCTCAGCATCGCCGGCGCCAAGATGGGCAAGTCGCTCGGCAACGCCCTCGATCTGGCGTACGTCGACTCGCTCGGGGTGCGCCCGGTGGAGCTGCGCTACTACTACGCCGCCGCGCACTACCGCTCCCGCATCGACTACTCGGAGGACGCGCTGCGCGAGGCGGCCGTCGCGTACCGCCGGATCGAGGGCTTCGTGCAGCGGGCCGCCGAGCGCGTCGGCGCCGGCCAGCTCGGCGAGCTGCCGGGTGCCTTCGCGGCGGCGATGGACGACGACCTGAACACCTCCGCCGCGCTCGCCGTCCTGCACGAGGTGGTCCGCGACGGCAACACCGCGCTGACCGGCGGCGACGATGTGACCGTCCGCACGGCGCTGGCCGCCGCCCGCGCCATGCTGGATATCCTCGGGGTCGACCCCCTCGACCCGGCGTGGACCGGTGGCGGCCGCGCGGACGACCTGCGCGGCGTGGTGGACTCCCTGATCGCGCTGGCCCTGGAGCAGCGCGCGCAGGCCCGCGGTCGCAAGGACTGGGCCGCCGCCGACGCGGTACGCGACCAGCTCAAGCAGGCCGGCGTGGTGGTCGAGGACACCCCCCAGGGCCCCCGTTGGACTATTGGAGAGCAGGACTGATGGCCGGCAACTCGCAGCGCCGTGGCCGGCGACTGACGCCGAAGGCGGGAGCCCCGAAGGGCTCCGGCGGCAAGAACAAGGACGCCCTCGCCGGGCGGGGCAGGACCCTGCCCGCCGACGAGCGGCCCTGGCACAAGGCCTACTCGGGCACCGAGAAGCTGCCCCAGCGCACCGCCTGGAAGCAGGACAAGGAGCGCCGGGTGGCGGCCGAGGAGGGGCGCGCCCCCAAGGTCGGCCAGCCCGGCACCAAGGACACCACCTGGGGCAAGGGCGGCGGTCGTGGCACGCCGGGCGGCGGCGGTCGTGGCACCGCCGGCCGGGGTGCCCGCCCCGCCGGCCGTGGCGGCCCCCGGGTGGCCCCGGGCCGCAAGTCCAACCCGGCCAAGGACGCCCCGGAGCTGCTGGTCGGGCGGAACCCGGTGCTGGAGTCGCTGCGTGCCCAGGTGCCGGCGACCGCGCTCTACACCGCGCAGGGCATCGACATGGACGACCGGGTCAACGAGATCGTCCGGACGGCCGCCGACCGGGGCATCGCCATCCTGGAGATCAGCCGCGCCGAGCTGGACCGGATGACCGGCGGGGTGCTGCACCAGGGCATCGGGCTCCAGGTGCCGCCGTTCGCGTACGAGCCCTTCGAGGACCTCGTCGCGGCGGCGCTGGAGCAGACCGCCCCGCTGCTGGTGGCGCTGGACGGCGTGACCGACCCGCGCAACCTCGGCGCGGTGATCCGGTCCGCCGCCGCCTTCGGCGCGCAGGGTGTCTTCGTACCGGAGCGGCGGGCGGCCGGGATCACCGCGACCGCCTGGCGGACCAGCGCCGGCGCGGCCGCGCGGGTGCCCGTGGCCCAGGTCACCAACCTGACCCGGTCGCTGAAGGCCTGCCAGGACGCCGGCTTCGTGGTGGTCGGCCTGGACGCCGACGGCGAGACCGACCTCTACGACCTGGAGGCCGCGGTCGGCCCACTGGTGGTCGTGGTCGGCTCCGAGGGCCGGGGGCTGTCCCGGCTGGTCGGCGAGACCTGCGACCTCACGGTGAGCATCCCGATGGTGTCCGACGTCGAGTCGCTCAACGCCAGCGTCGCCGCCGCGGTCACCCTCGCCGAGGTGGCCCGCCGCCGGGCCGCCGAGGGCTGAGCCCGCAGACACGGAACGGGCGGCCCGCCGATGGCGGGCCGCCCGTTTTCGCTTACGTCAGCTCAGCGCCGTACGTCAGATGCGGTTGCCGGTGGCCGCGTTGAACACGTGGCTGCGGCCCTCGCGCGGCTTGACGAACACGGTGTCGCCCATGTTCGGCATGGTGCGCCGGTCGGTACGGACCACGAAGCGCTCGTTGTTGCCCTCCAGCGCGGCGTGGCCGTAGACGTTGGCGTCCGAGCCGAGGTCCTCGACCAGCTCGACGACGACCGGCATGCCGCCCTCGGTCGGGCTGACCAGGTCGCAGTCCTCCGGCCGGAAGCCGACGGTCACCTTGCTCTCGCCGCCGTCGGCGCGGGCCGCCTCGACCTGCTCACGGGTGAGCGGGATGGTCAGGTCGGCGAACGAGGCGCCCCGCTCGCTCAGCGGCACGGTCTTGATGTTCATGGCGGGGGAGCCCATGAAGCCGGCGACGAAGACGTTGGCCGGGGTGTCGTAGAGCGCCCGCGGGGTGTCCACCTGCTGGAGGACGCCGTCGAGCATGACCGCCACCCGGTGGCCCATGGTCATGGCCTCGACCTGGTCGTGGGTGACGTAGACGGTGGTGACACCCAGCTTGGCCTGCAGCGACGCGATCTGGGTACGGGTCTGCACACGCAGCTTCGCGTCGAGGTTCGACAGCGGCTCGTCCATGAGGAAGACCTGCGGCTCGCGGACGATCGCCCGGCCCATGGCCACCCGCTGGCGCTGACCGCCGGAGAGGGCCTTCGGCTTGCGGCCCAGGAACTCCTCGAGCTGGAGCAGCGCCGCCGCCTCCTTGACCCGCCGGTCGATCTCGGCCTTGGAGGTCTTGCGCAGCTTCAGCGCGAACGCCATGTTCTCGTACACCGTCATGTGCGGGTAGAGGGCGTAGTTCTGGAAGACCATCGCGATGTCGCGGGCCTTCGGCGGCAGGTGGGTGACGTCCCGGTCGTCGATGTGGATCGAACCCTGGTCGACGTCCTCCAGGCCGGCGAGCATGCGCAGGCTGGTGGACTTGCCGCAACCGGAGGGGCCGACCAGGACGAGGAACTCGCCGTCGCCGATCTCCAGGTCGAGCTGGTTGACGGCGGGACGCTCGGTGCCCGGGTAGATCCGGGACGCCTTGGCGTAGGTGACCGTAGCCATGGTCAGGTGCTTCCTTTCACCGGCAGGAACGTGCCGGACGATCCGAGTGGAAGGAGCGGCCGGCGCGTGTGTGCACCGGCCCACGGGCGACGCGCCGATGATCGAGGTGTCATCCGTGTCACTGCACGGTAAACGGCTTTCCCCGACCTGCCAAGGCGCGGAGCATCGGATGGGACGGATGGCATACACATTCCGGGCACTCGGGCACGGGCGGACATCAATCGCCCCCGCTCTTTCGGTTGTCGGACCGACGCGTGGACGTTTCCGGTGCTCGCAGGGCCTGCCGAGCGGGAAATCCGGACGTCAGTCGCTATGCTGACGTCGACACCACGCGCCCCTGTAGCTCAGCTGGCCAGAGCACTCGCCTTGTAAGCGAGATGTCGCCGGTTCGATCCCGGCCGGGGGCTCCAATTCCATCAGGCATTCCTCGCCGGGCACTGTCGCGAGCCGGCCGGTTGACAGCAACGCTGACAGCAGCCGGGGTCATGACAGCCGCCCGTCGGGCTCGCCGAGCGCCTGACGGGTCGCCTCGGATGGCAGCGTGGAGCACTTCCCGCTCGACGTGCTCCCCGGTGACTTCGCCGCGTTGCCAGCCGTGAGCCCCGACCAGCTGCTCAGTCTGACGCGGTGGGCGTTGTCCTGGGTCCCGAGCAGTGATCTGCCCCTGGAGTACCAGGCCGAGTGGGACCGGGCGCGCCGGCGTCCCCCGAACCAGCTCCACGTCCGTCGGTTCCGTGCCCGCCGCGGGCGCCTCCGCCGGGCCGGCAGGGTCGGGCCACCCGGTGACCAGCGCCTATGCTGGGCCGGTGAGCAGGGCGGCCGAGGAGTCGAACCGGGCCATGCTGCGCGCCCGGGACGCCATGGACCGCGCGTACGACCAGCCGCTGGACATCCCGGCGCTGGCCCGCATCGCGTACGTCTCCGAGGCACACTTCATCCGCACCTTCCGGGCCACCTTCGGCGAGACCCCGCACCGCTACCTCCAGCGGCGGCGAGTGGAACGGGCGATGTACCTGCTCCTGCACTCCGACCGGGACGTCACCGACATCTGCTACGCGGTCGGCTTCTCCAGCCTGGGCACGTTCAGCCGCACGTTCCGCCAGATCGTCGGGGAACCGCCGTCGGAGTACCGCAGGCGCAGGGCCCCGGTCGCCGCGGTCGTGCCGAGCTGCTTCACCAAGGCGTGGACCCGACCCAGCAGTTTTGGATAAGCAGCAGGTCAGGGCCGCCCCGTAGCGTTCCCGGCATGACGATGAACGCGATCAGCCGCTCCCAGATCTACGTCCTCGACCAGGACGAGGCCCTCGACTTCTATGTCGGCAAGCTCGGCATGGAGGTCAACACCGACGCCGACCTCGGCTTCATGCGCTGGCTGACGGTCAACATCCCCGGCGACCCGGAGCGCGAGATCCTGCTGGAGAAGCCCGGCCCGCCGGCCCTCGACCCGGCCACCGCCGAGCAGGTCCGCGAGCTGCTCACCAAGGGGGCGCTGGGCGGGACCCTCTTCATGACCACCGACGACGCCCACAAGACGTACGAGGACCTGGTCGCCAAGGGGGTCGACATCACCGACGAGCCGATGGAACGCTCGTACGGGATCGACTTCGGCATCCGCGACCCGTTCGGCAACAAGATCCGCATCGGCCAGATGTTCCCCCGGGGCTGACTGGCGACAGGCCGGCATGATCGGTGGGCGCGCTGCGGCAGCACGCCTACCGATCGCAGGTGAGGAGACCGCCGAGACCGCCGGACTGGTCGCGGCGGCGCTGCCGCCTGCCACCCCGCGCGGACGGTCGCCGGGCTCCCGCCGTTATGGTCGCCGCACCGGCGCCGCCGACCGGGGCGGCCGGCGTCGCGGCGAGCCGGCGGCACGGTCGGGGCGAAGGGGTGGTGACGGTGGCGGACGCGGAACTCCTCGTCGAGGTGACCGGGGCGGTGGCGACGGTGGTGATCCACAACCCGGCGCGGCGCAACGCGATGACGGCCGGGATGTGGCGGCGGATGCCGGGGCTGCTCGACGAGCTGGAGGCCGACCCGGCCGTCCGGGTCCTGGTGCTCACCGGTGCCGAGGGCACCTTCTGCGCGGGCGCGGACCTGGGCGAGCTGGACGACCTGCTCGACGACGGCGACCTCGACACGGTGGTGGCCGCCGAGGAGCGGCTGGCCACCTTCGCCAAGCCGACCGTCGCCGCCGTCCGGGGCGCCTGCGTGGGCGGCGGCTGCCAGCTCGCGGTCGCCTGCGACCTGCGGATCGCCGCCACCGACGCGCGGTTCGGCGTGCCGCCGGCGCGGCTGGGCCTGGTGTATCCGGCGCCCACCACCCGCCGGCTGGCCCGGCTGGTCGGCCCGGCCGCGGCCAAGCACCTGCTCTTCACCGCCGAGCTGATCGACGCCGAGCGCGCGCTGCGGATCGGGCTGGTCGACGAGGTGCTGCCGGTCGACCGGCTCGCCGCCCGGGTGGACGAGGTCACCGCCGCCGTGGTGGCCCGGTCGCAGCTCACCGTGGCGGCCGCCAAGGAGATCATCGACGGCCGGGCGGACGAGGAACGGGTCGCCTGGTGGCACGGGCAGGTGCGGGCCAGCGGCGAGGCCCGCGAGGGCGTCGCGGCCGTCCACGAGCGCCGCCCGCCCCGCTTCGGCTGGACGCCGCCGGCCCGGGACTGACCGCCGCCGACCCTGCCTGGCCGAACCGCGCGCCGGACACGGTCCGCGCATGGGTGGTGCCGGGCGGTACGGTGGGGCAGGCTGTCCGCTGTGCAGCGTGATCAGTTGCTCGCGGGCCGCTACCGGCTGGGCGGGCGTCTTGGCAGGGGCGGCATGTCCGAGGTCTACCGGGCGCACGACGAGGTGCTGGAACGCGACGTCGCGGTGAAGGTGCTCGTGGCGGCGGACCCGTCGGCCCGACGGCGGATCCAGGCCGAGGCGAAGGCGGCGGCCAGGCTCTCGCACCCGAACGTCACCGCCGTCCACGACTACGGCGAGTCCCTCCTCTTCGACCGGTACGCGCCCTTCGTGGTCATGGAACTGCTCTCCGGCCGTACGCTCGCGCAGCGGCTCGCCGCCGGGCCGCTGCCGCCCCGGGAGGCCCTGCGGGTCTGCGCGGAGGTCGCCGCCGCTCTCGGCGCCGCCCACGCCGAGGGGCTGGTGCACCGCGACGTCAAGCCCGAGAACGTCGTGCTGACCCCGACGGGGGCGAAGGTGGTCGACTTCGGGATCGCCGCCGTCGCCGGCACGCCCGAAATCGACTTCGAGGGACGGCTGCTCGGGACCCCGGCCTACCTGGCACCCGAGCGGCTCGCCGCCGGCGAGGTGCTGCCCGCCTCCGACGTCTACGCGCTCGGCCTGCTCGTGCACCAGGCGCTGGCCGGCCGGCTGCCGTGGCACAGCGAGACACAGACCGGGATGCTGCGCGCCCACGCGTACGCCGAGCCGGGCCCGCTGCCGGAGGTCGACGGCGTGCCCCCCGAGGTCGGCCGCCTGTACCGGCGGTGCCTGGCCAAGGACCCGGGCGACCGGCCCTCGGCCGCCGAGGCGGCGCGCGTCCTCGCCGGGGCGCTCGCCCGGATGCCGTATCCGGAGGCGGGGCACGCGGACATCCCGGCGGGCTGCCGCGACGTGCCGACGGGGCACGCGGACGTGCCGGCGGACCGCGCGGAGATGCCGGCGGGGCGCCGGGGCGCGCCGGCAGGCTACCGGGGTGGGCCGGCGGGGCCGGTAGAAGCGCCGGCGGCGGGGCCTGGCGGCGGGCGTGACCCCGCCGACGCGGCGCCAGCCGGGACCGCGCCCGCCGCCGGGGGCGGCGTCCGCCCGGGGCGCCGGGGCTGGCGGTCGAGGCGGGGCTCGTGGGTGCTGGTGGCGGTGGGCGCGGTGGTGGTCGGCGTGGTGGTGGCCGGGACGCTCGGCGACCCCTCCGTCCAGTGGTCCGGCCCGCCCGACGAGCCCCGTACGGGCATCGGCACCGGCACGCGGGGCTCCACCGGGGTCGCCCTGCCGGTCACCGCCGACGCGCCGAGGCGGCCGGCCGCCCCCGACGCGGGTCCGCCGGCCGGGTCGGCGACCGCCGGGCGGTCCAGTCCCGGACCGGTCGCGCCCACCGGAGCCAGCCCGACCGCCCCGGCGCCGACCGGCGGCGTCGAGCCGTCCCCCACGCCGGGCCGGCCGTCCGGCGTGGACGTGAACTCGCGCGGCGGGGTGGTGACGGTCCGCTGCGACGGAAAGCTGGTCGAGGTGGTCGGCGTGACCCCGGCCGCCGGCCACCACGTCGAGGAGTACGCGCCGGGCCCGGCGCGGGAGGTGCGGGTCGAGCTGGTCGCCGCCGACCGCCGCAGTGTGATCACCGTGCGCTGCGCCAACGGCCGCCCGGTGCCCCGCGTCAAGGAGTCCCGGCTCAAGGAGTCCCGAACCAGGGAGTCCCGAACCAGAGAGTCCCGGGCCAGGGAGTTCCGGGTCAGGGAGTCCCGGGTCAGGGGGTTCCGGTAGCCGGGGCGGCGGGGCCGCGCCCCGGGGAGGGGCCGGCGGGCGCCGCGCCAGGGGTCGTACCCCCGACGCGGCCCCCCGTTCCCGCCGGCCGGTCCGTCACCGCCCGGCCAGCGCCGCCCAGCTCGGGGTCGCCGGCTCGCGCCGCAGCGGCATGCCCGCCTCGGCCGGCGTCCGGTCGCCCTTGCGCTGGTTGCAGTCGTAGCAGGCGGCGGTCGTGTTCCGCCACGTGTTCCGGCCGCCGCGCGAGCGGGGCAGGATGTGGTCGATGGTGCCGGCCGACCCGCCGCAGTACGCGCAGCACCGCCCGTCGCGGCGCAGCACCCCGGCCCGCGACCACGCCGGCCCGGCGCTGAACCGCCAGCGGGTCACCACGTAGCGGACGAGGCGGACCACCCGGGGGACCGGGAAGACCCCGATCACCCGGTCCGGTTCGGCCTCGTGGATCTCGGCGACCCGACGACAGAGCATCCGGATCGCGTGCTGGACGGTGACCCGGTGCAGCGGGCCGAGGTCGGCGTTGACGACGAGGACGGCGTCCACCGGTGTCTCCCTTCGTGGCGGTGACGATCTGGACGGGCCGGACAGCGAAAGAGCCGCCCGGTCCGGGGTGCGGACGGGCGGCTCGACGGCGTGCGGGCACGCGTCAGTCGGGCCGGCCGCCCTCGGGGCCTTCGGCTCGGCAACCGCCGCCACCCGCCGACGATGCCGGGCGCGCCGGGCCGGGCAGCCACGACGGCACACAGGTGACGTGCGACATCGACATGGACGGCTCCCGCGGCGGTGGTTGACCTTGCGGGATCACGGTAGGTCGGCGGGCGAGAGACGGGCAACGGATTTCGATCGAGCGGTCGTCTCGTCGGGGCGGCGCTGCCGGCGGGCCCGGCCGGCGGCCCGCGCGGCGGTCAGCGGCCGGTCGATCCGCAGCGCCATCCGTACCGTCAGCTCGCTCTCCAGCAGCGGCCGGTTGACCTCCCCGGCGACCGCGAGCGCCGGCCCGGAGACCGTGCGCCAGATCGCGGCCGTCCCCGCGCCCAGCCCGAGCAGGGCCACGGCGGCCCGGGTCGCCGGCGAGCCGGTCGCCGCGAGCGCGCTCACCCCCACCACGGCGAACAGCACCGCGAGCAGCGGTACGAGCACCGGCCAGAAGATCCCCCGGGCGGCCTGCACCACCAGCCGCCGGTCCCGGATGATCAGGTTCCGGGCGACGACCGCGTAGTCCTCCTCGTCCAGCAGGTCCCTCGGGTGCAGGCCGCCGGTGAGCACGCCCCGCCACAGGTCGCCCTGGTTGCGCAGCTCGCGGGCCAGGTCCGGCAGCCCCGCCTCGGTCGGGTCGCCGACGCCCGCCCGGGTGACCGCCGACGCCCACGCCGACAGTGACCGGCGGACCACCGCGGCCGAGTACGGCGGCAGCACGGTGGCCAGCTCGTCCAGCCAGCGGCTGAGCTGGATCTGCCGGCCGCCGAAGCGCCCCGCCACCTGGTCGGCGTCGCCGTGCCGCGCCGTGTCGGCCAGCGAGCGTCCCAGCCGGTACGCCAGCCCGACCCGGTGGTTGGTGGCCATCGTCCAGCGCAGCACGTCCACGTTCAGGTCGTCGAGGGCGAGCAGCAGGTCGTCCCCGGCTCCGCCCGTCATCCGGTCCCGCGCCCCGGCCGTGGACGGCGCGGGAGCGCCGCGCCGGGTCAGCTCGGCGATCTGGCCGAGGGCCACCTCCACCCCGTCCAGGTACATCTGCATGCGTCGCCGCCCCGACATCTCGGTCAGGTTGGACAGCTTCGCCGGCGCGCCCGCCGGCCGGTCGTCTCCGGCGTCGAGCAGCTCGGCGGTCTGGGCGTGGTGGTACGCGTCCGCCATCCACCACCCGAGCCGCAGGGCGGTCACGATGCAGGCCCGCTCGTCCCGGATCAGCGGGTACGCGTCGTCCCGCGGTACGTCGGCGACGAGCGGGCCGTCGTCCCCGCGCGGCGGCATTCCCGCAGACCTCCCGGCTCACCCCAGACGATCAGCCTAGGCGAGCCGAGCGACCTGTTTGCCCGTTTTCGTCACCCTCGCCGCCCGCCGCCCGCCGCCCGCCGCCCGCCGCCCGCCGCCCGCCGCCCGCGTGCCCGTCACCCGCCACCCGTCACCCGGTGGCCGTCGCCGTGGTCGTCACCGTCTCCCGGCGAGCAGGCCCCGGGGCCGGATCGAGCGGACCGGCTCGGCCGCGCCGCCCTCGGCCCGCAGGACGTGGTTGGCCGCGACGATCCCCGTCGCCGCCGCGCGTTCCATCAGTGCGCTCGGGAAGTCGGTCCGGATGCCGTCGCCGGCCAGGTAGAGCCCGTCGGCGTCGGTGCGCACCCCCGGCCGCCACGCGTGGCTGCCCGGGGTGAACGCCGGCGCCTGCGCCGCCACCCGGGCGCGCACCTCCCGGACCCGCAGCCCGGCCGCCTCCGGCCAGAGCGCGGTCAGCTCGGCCCGCATCCGCTCGGCCAGCTCCGTCGCGGGCACGCCCGGCTCGCAGGCGTACGCGTGCAGCTCCAGCACCGAGCCGCCGGTGCGGGCCGCCCAGCGGCGGGGCTCGTCCTCCAGCCGGTGGTAGAGGGTCACCGAGTCCAGGGTCGGCTGCCGGGACACCCCGCTGAACACCGCCCGCCCGGCGGCCACGTCCCCGTCGCACCAGTAGCGCGCCACCGCGTACGGCGGACCGGGCCGGCCGAACGCGGGCATCCGCTCCACCAGCGCGGGCGCGTGGTCGACCAGGCCGGGCGAGGCGGCGACCAGCGCGGCCAGGGCGGGCGGGTCGACGGCGAGCACCACGTGCCGGGCGGCGTACGACGCGCCGTCGGCGGTGGCCACCCGCCACCCGGCGCCGTCGCGGGTCAGCGCGGTGCCGAAGGTGCTGGTGCGCACCCGGCCGCCGTGCCTCTCCACGTGCCGGGCCAGCGGCTCCCAGATCGCCGTCGCGTAGTCCTCGTCGGGGCAGTCGAACGCCAGCCCTTCGGGGTTGCCCAGCAGGTAGAAGTGGAACTGCGCGATCATCTCCGCCGCCGACATCTCCGCCTCGTGGTTGAAGAACGAGTGGGAGAAGACCTCGAAGAGCATCGCGCGGGCCCGGTCCGGCAGCCGCAGCGAGGTGAGCAGCTCGTCGGCGGTGGTGTCGTCGAACTCGGCGTAGGTGCGTACGGGGTCGTAGGT
Source organism: Micromonospora sp. NPDC052213 (assembly GCF_040679695.1). Classification (NCBI taxonomy): domain Bacteria; kingdom Bacillati; phylum Actinomycetota; class Actinomycetes; order Micromonosporales; family Micromonosporaceae; genus Micromonospora; species Micromonospora sp. NPDC052213. The sequence goes on along the minus strand of NZ_JBFAVI010000002.1, from coordinate 103,603 downwards.
GAGCAGCGGCAGCGCCGCGTCCCGGTCCATGCGGCGCAGGTCGCCCAGGCGCAGGCTCGGGCTGCGCAGCAGCAGGGCCAGCAGGTTCGCCGGAGGAGCGGGCGGCAACCGGCCGAACTCCTCGGCCGGCCAGCGGGCGCTCAGGACCGGGTAGCCGGGGACCGGCCGGAGGAAGCCGAGCCCCGGGTCGGCGCGGCGCAGGATCGACCGCCAGTTGTAGTACTGCCGGAAGAACGCGTGGAAGCCGTGCTCGTTCGTCTGTCGCGTGCCGTCGGCCAGCGTCTCCCGCCAGGCCCCGAGCCGGCCGCCGAGGGTCGGCGCGGCCTCCAGCACGGTCACCGCCACGCCGCGCTCGGCCAGCACCACCGCCGCCGACATGCCGGCGATCCCGCCACCGACCACCACCACCTCGACCGGGCGCGGCACGCGGGGGGCGCCACCGCCGCCCGGGTCCACCTCGTGCTGGCGTACGCCGAGGAGCCGACCGACCACTTGCGACAGCGCCATGTGCACCTTCCCGCCCCCCGGGGACCCTCCAGTCTGCCCCGTGCGGCCGGGCGGAACGGTCCCTTTCCTGCACCGCAGGCGTCTGACGAGGTGCCCTTCCCTTCACCGTGGCGGGAGGCAGCGCCTCACCGCGGCGGGAGGCAGCGCCTCACCGCGGCGGGAGGCAGCGCCGTTCGCGGTCGGAGGCCGGCCAGACGTACTCCAGGTCGGGCGGGACGTCGTCGCCGAAGATCGGGCCGTAGTGTCCGGGGTCCTTGCGCAGCAGCGACGAGCGGTGGCTCAGGTGCAGGTCGTCGCGGCCCAGCCAGGGCGGCAGCTCGCCGGCCTCGGCCAGCTCCGCCTGGGTGCGGACGCGGGTCAGCCCGCAGGCGGCGGCGAGGTCGGTGGTCATCGTGGTCGCGCAGGTGTCGGCCCGGCCGGGCTCGCACCAGACCGCGCACACGTCCAGCCCGTACCGGGTGAGGGCCTCCTCGTACCCGGCCCACATCTTCACCGCCGGGTGGTTGCGCCAGCCGTACGTGGGGCGGGTCAGCCCGCGCAGCACCTGGATGGTCTCCACCCGCTGCTTGCCCAGCCGCTTCTGGTCCAGCGTCCGGGCGCTGGCCAGGAAGTCCGGGTACGGCAGGAACGTCTGCATGCCGCTGGTCTACCCGCCGAGGGGCTGCGGAATCTGTCCGACGCGGCGGGACATGCCCGACGACCAGCATTCATGATCGCGGGGCTGCGCGGGGCGCGACCGGCTGACTACGATGCGGCGCATGGCGGAGCCCCTGCTGGATCGTGCGCGGCGGGCGGGGCGTCGGCTCCGGGTCAACGGGGACGCGCGGGCGCACTACGTGGTCTGCGGGCGGGACGCCCTCGCCTACTGGGTGGTGCGGGCGCTGCTCGCCACCGAGTTGCAGGCGACGGGCCGCGTCCGGATCACCCTGGTGGTGCCGGAACGACCGCGCTCCGACGAGCCGGACGGGCGGGACCTCCAGGGCGTCGAGGTGGTCCGGGCCGACCGGCTGGACGAGGTCACCTTCCAGCGGGCCGGGCTGGCCGGCGCCGACGGGCTGGCCCTGCTGCACCAGGACGACGTCGGCAACATGCACGCCGCGCTCTGCGCCCAGGAGGTCGAGCCCCGGCTGCGGCTGGTGGTGCGAATGTTCAACACCGGGCTCGCCAACGGGGTGCGGCAGATCTTCCCCGACTCCGCGGTGCTCTCCGACGCGTCGATGGCCGCCCCCGCCTTCGTGGCCGCCGCGCTCGGCGAGGTCGCCCCGACCCACTTCCGGCACGGCGGGCGCACCCTCTACGTGGCCCGCCGCGACGACGTACGCCCGGGCGACGTGGTCTGCGGGGTGGCCGACACCCACGACCCGCAGCAGGTCCGGGTGCTGCCCGCCGAGGAGTCCGCCGCGGACGTGGTGCTCGCCGAGGCGACGGGGGCGCCGCCCGGCACCGAGCTGGCGGCGCGCCGGCTGGTGCGGGCCCGGCGGCGTCGCCGCCCGCTGACCGTGCTGCTCCGCGCGGTACGCAGCTTCGCCACCCGCAAGATCGGCATCGCGGTGATCACGCTGCTGGCGGTGATCGGGGTGCTCGGCTGGCTCAACGGCAGCGCCACGCACGCCGACTGGGGCGACTCGCTCTACCTCACGCTCGTGACGGCGCTGAGCGGGCAGGACCCGGATCCGAACAAGCCGGTCGCCCAGCAGGTCATGCAGGTGGTGCTCAACCTCGCCGGGCTGGCGCTGATCCCGCTGATCACCGCCGTGGTGGTGGACGGGATCGTCAACGCCCGGCTGGCGTTGCACTCCGGCCGGATCCAGCCGGAGCGGTCCCGGCACGTGGTCGTGGTCGGGCTGGGCAACGTCGGCACCCGGGTGATGGCCCAGCTCTGCGACTTCGGCGTCGAGGTGGTGGCGATCGACAAGCTGCCCGAGCCGCGCGGTGCGGCGCTGGCCCGCCGGCTCGGCGTGCCGCTGATCGTGGGCGACGCCGCGCTGGAGGAGACCCTCCAGGCGGCCTCCGTGGGCACCTGCCAGGCGCTGGTGGTGGTCTCCACCGACGACGAGACGAACCTCCAGGCGGCGCTGAACGGCCGGGCGGTCAACCCCGAACTCCAGGTGGTGCTGCGTCTCTTCGACGGCCACTTCGCCGAGCGCGTCCAGCAGGCGTTCGGCATCGGCGTCTCGCGCAGCGTGTCGTACCTCGCCGCGCCGTCGTTCGCCGCCGCGCTGCTGGACCGCGCGGTGATCGCCACCATCCCCGTCGGCCGGCACGCGCTGCTGGTCACCGAGGTCTCCGTCGCCGCCGGATCGTCGCTGGACGGGCGGCCGCTCGCCGCGGTCGGGCGGGCCGAGAGCGTACGCCTGCTCGCGCACGCCCGGGCCGGTCAGCGCCTCGACTGGGCCCCCGACCCACGCCTGGTGATCGTCGCGGGGGACCGGCTGACGGTGGTGGCCCGCCGGGCCGGCCTGAACGCCCTGCTCCGCGAGGCGGCGCCACCCCCGCCGGAGGATCCCGCCGCGCCGGCGCCCCGGCAGCCCGAGGAGTGACCGTCCGGTCCGACGGTCCGGCGTTCCCGGGCTCGGCGGGTCAGGCCCGGCGGGGGCGCAGGGCGTACCAGGCGGCGCCGACGGCGAGCACGGCGAAGCCGGCGAGGACGCTGGACAGCGGCAGGTTGACGGCGAGCAGCAGACAGCCGGCCAGCCCCAGCACGGCGAGCGCCCGCACCGGGAGCCGCCGCCCCGGGTCGCGGCCCAGGGTCAGCGCGGCCGCGTTGGTGATCGCGTAGTAGACCAGCACGGTGCAACTGGAGAAGCCGATCGCGTCCCGGACGTCGCCGAGCGCCACGACCAGCACCACCACGGCGGCCACGGCCAGCTCGGCGCGGTGCGGCACCCGGCGGACCGGGTGGACGGCGGCGAGGGCTCCGGGCAGGTCGCGGCGGCGGGCCATCGCCAGCGCGGTGCGCCCGACCCCGGCGAGCAGGGAGAGCAGCACGCCGGTCACCGCCACGGTCGCCCCGGCCCGGACCAGCCAGGCGAGGCCGGGCAGCCCGGCGGCCGTCACCACGTCGGCCAGGGGCGCGGCGGACGCGGCCAACCGGTCGGCCCCGAGCACGCCGACGGCGACCACCGCCAGCACCAGGTAGATCGCCAGCACCACGCCCAGCGCCAGCGGCACCGCCCGGGGGATGGTCCGCTCCGGGTCGCGTACCTCCTCGCCGAGGGTGGCGACCCGCGCGTACCCGGCGAAGGCGAAGAAGAGCAGCCCGGCGGCGGTGAGCACGCCCCGCCCCGAAGTGTCGAGGTCGCCGAGCCGGGCCAGCGAGACGTCGCCGCCGACCGCGCCGGCCACCGCGACCAGGGCCAGCACCGCCAGCACCACGCCGACCAGCACCTTCGTCGCGGTCGCGGTCTTGCCGATGCCGCGCAGGTTCACGGCGGTCACCGCCAGCACCGCGCCGACGGCGACGAGCCGGGCCTGCCCCGGCCAGAGGTACGCCCCGATGGTCAGCGCCATCGCCGCGCAGCTCGCCGTCTTGCCGACCACGAAGCCCCAGCCGGCCAGGAAACCCGCGAACGGGCCGAGCCGTTCCCGGCCGTAGACGTAGGTGCCGCCGGACTCGGGGTGGCGGGCCGCGAGCCGGGCCGAGCTGGTCGCGTTGCAGAAGGCGACGAAGCCGGCCAGCACCAGCGCCGCCAGCAGGCCCGCCCCGCCGGCCGCCGCCGCGGCGGGCGCGAAGACCACGAAGACGCCCGCGCCGAGCATCGAGCCCAGGCCGATGACCACCGCATCGGGTACGCCCAGCCGGCGCGCCAGTTGATCCACAGCGGGCACCCTAGGGGGTCGAGATGAACGGCCGGTCCCAGTCGCGCGGCGCTCCGGGCAACGGCAGGTCGTCCCAGGGCACCCGGTGCAGCACCCGGTCGAGGACGAGCCCGAGCAGCAGCCCGGCCACCGAGTCGGTCAGCCAGTGCCAGCCCAGATAGGTGGTGGTGCACAGCACCACGACCGGCGGCACCACCCGGACCACGGTGACCAGCCGGGGCGGCATCGTCCGGCCGTAGGTGCGCAGCAGCGGGGCGAGTAGCAACGCGATGACGCCGTACCAGAGGATCGCGTTCGCGACGTGGCCGGAGGGGTAGGACTGGGCGAACCGCAGCGGCAGTTCGTCCTGGAACAGCGGGAGGGTCTGCTCGGGCGGAAGGAACGGCTCCTTGACGCTCGCGCTGGGGGCGGGCCGGGCGGTCCACACCTTGAGCGGGCCGATCGTGAGATAGCTGAGGAGGAAGGCGAGCACCGGCGGCAGCACCGGGCGCAACGATCTCAGCCGGACCGCGAGGAGCACCCCGAGACCGAGTGCGATCAGCGTCAACGGGGTGCCCTGACCGAGGTAGTTGAGGACCACCGCCGTCAGACGGGCGGCGGTGGGCCGGTGCGCCTCCGACCAGTCGGCGACCGCGCGGTCGATCCCGAAGAACCGTTCGGCGGTGAGCGCCACGGTCAGCCCGACCAGGGCGGCGAGCAGGAGCGCGTCGAACCACCAGCCGGCCGGCCGGACCGGCCTCAGCTGTGCTCTGGGCCGTACCGTCGTGGTCTCCCGCACCCGGACCACGCTACCGGCCCGGCGCGGCGGCCGGCCGGCGCGGCCGGGGGCGGCTGTGTGCCGAGCCACGAAGGGAGGCGCTCGGCCCGGACGACCGTCAGACTTGTGGCCGTGCGGATCACCTCGGCCCTCGTCGACCCGGCGCTGCTCGACCTTCCCTGGTCGACCCCGCTGGAGCAGTGGCCTGCGCAGCACCTGGTGGCGCTGCCCCAGGGCATCTCCCGGCACATCGTCCGGTTCGTCCGGCTCGGCGGCTACGTCTACGCCGTCAAGGAGACCGGCGAGCGCGTCGCGGAGCGCGAGTACGACCTGCTGCGCGCCCTGGAGCGGATCGACTTCCCCTCGGTGGAGGCGGTGGCGATCGTCGCCGACCGGCAGACCGACGACGGCGAGCCGCTCGACCCGGTGCTGATCACCCGGCACCTGCAGTTCTCGCTGCCCTACCGGGCGCTCTTCTCGCACACCCTGCGCCCGGAGACGATGGGGCGGCTGCTCGACGCGCTGGCGGCCCTGATCGTCCGGATGCACCTCACCGGCTTCTTCTGGGGCGACTGCTCGCTGTCGAACACCCTGTTCCGCCGGGACGCCGGCGCGTTCGCCGCCTACCTGGTGGACGCGGAGACCGGGGCGCTGCACCACTCGCTCTCCAACGGCCAGCGCGGCGAGGACCTGGAGATCGCCCGGGTCAACATCTTCGGCGAGGCGCTCGACCTCCAGGCCGCCGGGCTGCTGCACGAGTCGATCGACCCCGAGGTGGTCTGCGAGGAGGTCGTGCAGCGCTACGAGCGGCTGTGGCACGAGATCACCTACGAGCAGCAGGTCGAGCGGGAGGCCCGGCACGACATCGAGGGGCGGATCCGCCGCCTCAACGAGCTGGGTTTCGACGTCGCCGAGGTGGCCATGTCGACCATCGACAACGGGCGCTACCTGGTCCGGCCGAAGGTGGTCGACGCCGGGTACCACACCCGGCGGCTGCTCCGCCTGACCGGCCTGGACGCCGAGGAGAACCAGGCCCGGCGGCTGCTCAACGACCTGGACGCCTACCGGGCCGAGAGCGACCTCACCGACGAGCAGCAGGCCGCGCACCGCTGGCTGACCGAGGTCTTCGAGCCGGTGGTCCGGGCGGTCCCGGCGCACCTGCGCCGCAAGCTGGAGCCGCAGGAACTCTTCGCCCAGATCATCGAGCACAAGTGGCTGCTCTCGGAGCAGGCCGGCCGGGACGTCGGCATGGCCCCGGCCGTGCACTCGTACCTCTCCGACGTGCTCGTGCACCGTCCCGACGAGCAGGCCGTGCTCGGCGTCGAGGTCCCCACCGCCGGCTGACCCGCCGGCGGAACCGGGCGTGGCCGTCCGGGCACCGGGCCGTCCGGGCACCGGGCCGTCACTCCACCCAGGAGCCGCCGCGCATCACCCGGACCACGTTCAGGTCGTCGTCGAGCACCACCAGGTCGGCCCGGAGCCCGACCTGGAGCGCGCCCAGCCGGTCGCCGAGTCCGATCGCGCGGGCCGGCGTGGTCGCCGCCATCCGCACGGCGTCCGCGATCGGGATGCCGGCCGCCACCGCGTGCCGCAGCGCCTCGTCCATGGTCAGGGTGCTGCCGGCGATCGCGCCGTCGCGGGCCAGCCGGGCCACCCCGCCCGCCACCGTGACGGCCTGGCCGCCCAGCTCGTAGTCGCCGTCGGGCATGCCGGCGGCGGCCATGGCGTCGGTGATGAGGGCGGCCCGCTCCGGGCCCGCCGTCGAGGTGGCGAAGGTCAGCATCCCGTCGTGCAGGTGGACGCCGTCGGCGACCAGCTCGCAGACCACGTTCGGGGCGTCGAGCAGGGCCACCACCGGGCCGGGCTCGCGGTGGTGCACCGGCCGCATCCCGTTGAACAGGTGGGTGCCGACGCTCGCGCCCGCCGCGACGGCGGCGCGGGTCTCGTCGTACGTGGCGTCGGTGTGGCCGACCGCGGCGACCACCCGGTGCGCGACGAGCAGCTTGACCGCCTCCAGCGCGCCGTCCCGCTCGGGGGCGAGGGTGACCATCCGGACGGCGCCGTCGCCCAGCTCGATCAGCTCTGCCAGCTCGTCCGTGGACGGGTCGCGGAGGAAATCGGGGTTCTGCGCGCCGCAGCGGGCCGAGGAGAGGTACGGCCCCTCGAAGTGGATGCCGGCCAGCACCCCCTCGGTGACCAGCGGCGCGAAGGCCGCGGTGGCCGCGCGCATCAGCTCGAACGGCGAGCTGACCAGGCTGGCCAGCAGGGTCGTCGTGCCGTGCCGCAGGTGGAAGTCGGCGGCCTGCCGGGCCTGCCCGGCGTCGCCGGTGGTGAAGGTGTGCCCGCCGCCGCCGTGCGTGTGCATGTCGACGAAGCCGGGCACGATCCAGTGCCCGTCGCGTACGGACGGGTACTCGGCCACCGCCGTGATCCGGCCCCCGTCCAGCTCCACGCAGCCCTGCCGGATCACGCCGGTCGGGGTCACCACCTTGCCGTTCACCCGCGTGGCCATCACTTCTCCAGACTGTCGAGGGCGAGCAGGGCGGCGCCGAGGCAGCCGGCCTCGTCGCCGAGGGCCGCCGCGACCAGGCGCGGCTCCCGGTGGAACGTCATCCGCTCGTGCAGCGCGGCCCGCAACGGGTCGAGCAGCAGCGCGCCGGCCTGCGCCAGGCCGCCGCCGAGCACGACGGTCTCCACGTCGAAGAGGGCCTGGCCGGTGGCGAGGCCGTCGGCGAGCGCGTCGACGGCCTCCCGCCAGACGTCCGCCGCCAGCGGCTCGCCGGCCGCCGCCCGGTCGGCCACGTCGGCGGCGGTCGCCGGGACACCGGCCAGGGCCGTGTAGCGCCGGCCGATCGCGGCCGCCGACGCCACCGCCTCCAGGCAGCCGGGACGGCCGCAGCCGCAGGTCGGCCCGCCGGCGCGTACCTGGACGTGGCCGATCTCCCCGGCGGCGCCGTGCGCGCCGGTGACGGCCGTGCCGTCGACCACGTGCGCCGCGGCGATCCCGGTGCCGATCGCGACGAAGAGGACGTGCGCGGAGTCGCGGCCGGCGCCGAGCCGCGCCTCGGCCAGGCCGCCGGCGCGCACGTCGTGGCCGAGCGCCGTCGGCAGTCCGAGTCGAGCGCGTGCCAGGTCCCGCAGCGGTACGTCCCGGAAGCCCACGTTCGCGGACCAGACCGCGACCCCGCGTGCCTCGTCGATCACGCCGGGCACGGCGACGCCGAGCGCGACCGGGGTGAGCCCGTCGGCGCGGGCCTTGCCGGCCAGCCCCTCGGCGACCGCCAGGATGGTGTCGACCACGGCGTCCGGGCCGCGCCCGGCGTCGGTGGCGTGCCGCTCGGCGTGCAGCACGGCGCCGTCCGGCCGGACCAGGGCGCACTTCATCCCGGTGCCGCCGACGTCCAGCGCGACGACGACGTCGCCTGCGTTCATGCGAGAACCACGGACCGGCTCAGGTGCCGGGGCGCGTCGGGGTCGAGGCCCCGGCTGGTGGCGAGCGCGACGGCGAAGCGCTGCGCCAGGATCAGGTCGGCCATCGGGTCGACCGGCGTACGGCCGGCGGCCCAGCTGCCGAGCACCGTACGGCAGCCGTGGGTGCGGCTGTGCACGAACGCCGCGCCGGTCGCCGCCACGTCCTCGGGCAGCCCGTCGGGCAGCTCGCCGAACGCCCAGACCAGTCGGCCGGGAGCGGCGATCGAGATCGGGCCGTGCCGGTAGTCCATGGCCGGGTACGCCTCGGCCCAGAAGGTGGCCGCCTCGCGGCACTTCAGCGCCGCCTCCTGGGCCAGCCCGACCGTCCACCCCCGACCGAGGAAGGTGGCCTGCTCGATCCGGGTCGGCTCGATCGGCAGCGGGGCGCGCACCGCCACCTCCGCGTCGGCGGCGAGCGCGGTGATGTTGTCGCCGAGGTGGGCGCGGAGCAGGGCCAGCGCGGTGGTCGCGAAGCGGGTCTGCACCACGGAGCGCTCGTCGGCGAACGGCATCGGCACCGCCGCGTCGGCCAGCGAGGCGGCCGGGGAGGCGGGGTCGCCGACCAGGACGGTCGTCGGCACCCGCCCGCGCAGCGCGGCGAGCAGCTCGGTGACCTCGGTGGTGGTGCCGGAGCGGGTGATCGCGACGAGCCGGTCGTAGCGCCGCCCGGCGGGGAACTCGGAGGCCTGGAAGGCGTCGGTCTCGCCCTGGCCGGCCTGCTCGCGGCGGGCCGCGTACGCCATCGCCATGAACCACGACGTGCCGCAGCCCACGACGGCGACCCGCTCGCCCTCGCGGGGGAGGTGGTCGGCCGCGGTGGCGGCGACCCGCGCCGCCTCCCGCCAGCAGTCGGGCTGGCTCGCGATCTCCGCGTCGACGTACGACATGAGAACTCCTACGCAGGGGAGCGTTGCGCAATACGGCTCGTTAAAGCCGTCTTTCGCGCGTTATTCTGCGCGAACTCGGCTGGCCGTGGCAACCAGCCCCGTCATCGAGCAGGACATGGTTTTGCGCCCTCGTAGTTTCGCGCACTACTGTGCACGCAATCAATCACCGACCGCGCAGTAACTGGAGGCCCTGGGGTGGACCGCTACGCCAGATGGAACGCCCTGCTCGAAATGCTGACCGACAGCGGCCGGGTCAGCGTCGAGGAGGCCGCCGAGCGGCTGGACGTCTCCCAGGCCACCATCCGACGCGACTTCGATCAGCTCGCCCAGCAGCAGATGATCACCCGGACCCGGGGTGGCGCGGTCGCCAACGGTGTCTCGTACGACCTGCCGCTGCGCTACAAGACCGCCAAGCACTCGGCCGAGAAGCAGCGGATCGGCGCGGCCGCGGCGGCGCTGGTCTCGCCGGGCACCGTGGTGGGCCTCAACGGCGGCACCACCAGCACGGAGGTCGCGCGGGCCCTCGCCGTGCGGCCCGACCTGAACACCAGCGCCGACGGCGCCCAGCTCACCGTGGTCACCAACGCGCTGAACATCGCGAACGAGCTGCTCGTCCGCTCCCGGATGAAGGTCGTGGTGGCCGGCGGCGTGGTCCGCCCCAAGTCGTTCGAGTTGGTCGGCCCGCTGGGCGGGGCGCTGCTGCGCGAGGTCACCCTCGACGTCGCCCTGCTCGGCGTCGACGCGATCGACCCCCAGCTCGGCGCCGCCGCCCACCACGAGGGTGAGGCGGCGATGAACAACCTGATGGTGGCCCGGGCCAAGCGGGTGGTGATCATCGCGGACTCGTCCAAGCTGGGCGGTCACGCCTTCGCCCGCATCTGCCCGGTGGACCGGGTGGAGACGCTGGTCACCGACTCCGGCGCCAACCCGGACGTGGTCGCGGCGTTCCGCGCCGCCGGCGTCACCGTCATCTGCGCCTGAGGGGTCAGGAAGGGGTGTCTTCCTGACCCCTGTGCACGGAAAGGCCCCTTCCCCTTCACCCGATCGGCGTGGCGATGCATACCGGGTATTGCGCACGGCTGCATACCGCGTATGGTGTCGCGTGTCATACGCCCATCGGGGGAGGTGCAGCTTGCCAGCTGTCCTGGAGATCGAAGGTCTCCGCAAGACGTACAAGAGTCGTCGGCGCGGCACCCGCAACGCGCTCGACGGCTTCGACATGCGGGTCGAGGTGGGGCAGGTGCACGGCTTCCTCGGCCCCAACGGGTCGGGCAAGACCACCACGCTGCGTACGCTGCTCGGCCTGATCCGGCCCGACGGCGGCCGGATGGCCATCCTCGGCCACGAGGTGCCCGAGGCACTGCCCGCCGTCGCGGGCCAGGTCGGCGCGATCGTGGAGAGCCCGCAGTTCTTCCCGCACTTCTCCGCGCGGGACACGCTGTCCCTGCTGGCCGGCGCGGGCGACGTGCCGCCGCGACGGATCGACGAGGTGCTGGAGCTGGTCGGGCTGCGTGACCGCGCCGGCGAGCGGGTCAAGACGTACTCGCTGGGCATGAAGCAGCGGCTCGCCGTCGCCTCGGCCCTGCTGAAGAACCCGAAGCTGCTGATCCTCGACGAGCCGGCCAACGGGCTGGACCCGGGCGGCATCCGGGAGATGCGCACGCTGATGCGCACCCTCGCCGAGTCGGGGATGACCGTGGTGCTGTCCAGCCACATCCTCGGCGAGATCCAGCTGATCTGCGACTCGGTCACCATCATCTCGCTGGGCCGACGGGTGGCCTTCGGCCCGGTCGAGGAGGTGCTCGCCCAGCACTCGTCCGGCGCCGTCCGGGTGCGGCTGGAGGCGGTCGCCGACCTGCCGATCGCCGCCGAGGCGTTGACCCGCGCCGGGATCCGGGTGGACGGCCAGCCCGACCACCTGATGCTCGCCGGCGTCGACAAGCCGGCCACCGTGACCCGGCTGCTCGCCGAGCAGGGCCTCTACGTCAGCGAGCTCGCACCGGTCGCCGCCGACCTGGAGAGCGTCTTCCTCGACCTGACCGCCACCGCGCCGGTACCCGGCCAGCACCGGCAGGTCGACCAGTCCACGAAGGTCGGCGGGGCGGGGCAACCCGGTGCCGCCGGAGGAGGGTGGGGCGCGTGAGCCTCTACCGTACGGAGCTGCGCCGGCTGGCCAAGCGGCGCTTCACCCGCTGGATGAGCCTGCTGGGCCTGCTGGTGCTCGTGGCCGTGGTGGTCGGGGTCTTCCTCACCAACGAGAAGATCGACGCCGCGGCGCTGGCGAAGGCCGAGCGCGCCGCCGAGCAGCAGTGGCAGCAGGACGTGGTCCGCAACGAGCAGTACCGCGCCGAGTGCGAGCGGGCGAAGGCAGCCGGGACGAGTCAGGCGGGCGGCTTCCCGGACGACTGCGCGATGATCCAGCCGCCGCCCCGGGAGGCGGTCGAGTCCCGGTGGTTCCTGCCCTCCACCTTCGACTTCCGGGAGAACTTCGGCTTCACGCTGCTGCCGCTCGCGGCGATCCTGGCGCTGGTCGGGTTCGTGGTCGGCGCCTCCTTCGTCGGGGCGGAGTGGAACACCGGCGGCATGATGAACCTGCTGCTGTGGCGGCCGAAGCGGCTGACCGTACTGCTGACCAAGCTGGCGGCGCTGCTCACCGGGCTGCTCGCCCTGGCGGTGCCGACGACGGCGCTCTGGTTCGGCAGCTTCTGGCTGGTCGCCACCTTCCGCGGCAGCACGGAGAAGATGACCTCCGGTGTCTGGCAGTCCTTCGCCCTCACCGGGCTGCGTGGGGTGGTGCTCGCCCTGATCACCGCGACGATCGGCTTCGCGCTCGCCTCGCTGGGACGGCACACCGCCATGGCGCTGGGCGGGGCGATCGGCCTGATGGTCGTCGGGCAGTTCGGCCTCGGCATCCTGCTGCAGATGGCCGGGGTGCAGTTCGCCGAGGCGTGGCTGCTGCCCACCTACGCGGCGGCGTGGATGCAGAAGAAGGTGACGCTGGAGGACTGGAACGCCTGCCAGGCCACCTACTTCGGCGAGTGCAAGCCGGAGACCCTGGACATCACCTGGCAGCACTCCTCGGTGTTGCTGGCGGTCGGGTTGACGGTGATCCTCGGTGCGGCGCTCTGGGCGATGCGCCGGCGGGACATCTCCTGATCCCGGCGGTGCGACCGGCGGCTCTCCCCGGCCCCGGTCGCACCGCCCGCGCGGGCCGTGGACAGGCGGTCGCCCGGCGACCCGCCGCGCAACCCCGATCGGCCTGGTGACGATCGGCAGCCGCCGCCGCTGGCGGTGGGCGTGCGGGGGCGGCGGACACGGGGCGAACCGGTCCGGTCACGTTGCGGCACCGTCGTCCGATGCGAACCGGGTCGGCCCTGGTTAGGCTGGGGTCCCCCCGGTCGGCGTCGTGGTGTGCCGCCGGCCTGCCCCATGAGGAGCGCCATGCAGCCCGCCGACGCCGCCCCGGCCGCCACCGAGCCGTCCACGGCGGACCGGGCGGACGCGACCGGCGAGGCGCGCGACGCGGGCACCCTCGTCCCCCAGCCCCGGTCGGGCTCCGACCCCGGCGTTCCGGCCGTGCCGCAGCCCCGCACGGCGGCCGGGCCGGGCGCGGGTGCGGCCGGGACGCCGCCCGGCGAGACCGACGCGCCGGCGGACGACCGGCCGGCCGGCGGGCTCACGGAGCGGGAGCGGGGCATCCTCGCTTTCGAGCAGCAGTGGTGGCGGCACGCCGGCGCCAAGGAACAGGCCATCCGGGACACCTTCGGCCTCTCCGCCACCCGCTACTACCAGTTGCTGAACGCGCTGCTGGACAACCCGGCCGCGCTGGCCGCCGAGCCGGTGCTGGTCGGCCGGCTGCGCCGGCTGCGCTCCTCCCGGGCCCGCAACCGCCGCCGCTGACCCCTGTCCCGCCGCGTGGTCGGTTCCGTCCGGGTCGGGCGTCCGGTCCGGTTTTCCCTCCTGCCGGGACCGGCGGAACGGAATGCCGACGAGCCGCGCGGGTAGGCGGCTGACGAACCCGCCGCGTCCCGCGGTTGGTTCACGTTCCGGGTCGTGACCCTGCGGCCCGGGGCCGACGGAGGGAGCGGGCGATGACGGGAATCAACCCGAGCCGGCCACCGGACGGTGCGACCGGCACCGGGCAGCAGGCCCGGCAGCAGGCATCCCGGGTCGGGCACCACGCGGCCCAGGCCGGCGGGCAGGTCGCGCACGCCGCCGCGGAACAGGGCGGACAGGTCGTCTCCGAGGCCCGGCGACAGGCGCGGAACCTGACCGGTGAGGCCGGTACGCAGTTGCGCGACCAGGCCCAGGCGCAGCAGCGGCGGGCCGCCGACGGGCTGCGCGGCATCGGGCGCGAACTCGGCTCGATGGCGGAGCGGAGCGAGGACTCCGGGATGGCCGCCCAGATGGTCCGCCGCGCCGCGGACGCCGCCCAGCAGGCGGCCGGCTGGCTCGACGAACGCGAGCCCGGGGCGGTGGTCGACGAGGTGCGGTCGTACGCGCGCCGGCACCCGGGGACCTTCCTGGCCGGCGCGGCCGTGGCCGGGGTGCTCGTCGGGCGGCTCACCCGGAACCTCACCGCCTCCGGCGACGGGGCGCGGGGCGCCGGTCAGCCGTCGACGCCGATGCCGGGCGCCGAGCCCGGGACCGGCGGGCCGCAGCCGTACGAGCGGGCGGTCGAGGCGCCGTACACGGCCGAGGAGGCGTACCCGCGTACCGAGGCGTACCCGCGCGAGGAGGCGTACACGGGGATGGCCCGGGTGCGCAACGCCTCGCCGCCCGGCCGGCCGGGGCCGGACATCCCGGGCGGGGTGGCGCCGTGAGCGCCCCGGAGAAGGAGCGGACCCAGGCGTCGGTCGGCGACCTGCTCGGCGACGTGACCCGGGACGTCTCCACGCTGGTCCGCAAGGAGATCGAACTGGCCAAGGCCGAGCTGCGCGAGGAGGCGACCCGGGCGGGCAAGGCCGCCGGGATGTTCGGCGGTGCCGCACTGGCCGGCTTCCTGACGGTGCTGTTCGTGTCGTACGCGCTGTGGTGGGGGCTGTCGAACGTGATGGACCAGGGCTGGGCCGCGCTGATCGTGGCCGTCATCTGGGCCGCGGTCGCCGGTGGCCTGCTCGCCAACGCGCGGACGAAGATGGCGCAGCTCCGCTCGGTGCTGCCCAGGACGAGACAGACCGCACGGGAGATGCCGAACGCGGTGCGAGGCCGGTGAACCAGCCGGGAGGGAGCAGATCATGTCCAACGATCCGGACCGGATCCGGTGGGAGATCGAGAACACCCGGAACGAACTGAGCAGCGACGTCGACGCGCTGGCCGACAAGGTCAACCCGCGACGGGTCGCCGGTGAGCGCGTCGGGCAGGCCCGTGGCGCGCTCACCCGGGCCAGGGAGAAGGTGATGGGCGTGCAGTCGGACGGGCACGGCGCCGGTCAGCGCATGTCGCACGCGACCGAGTCGGCGCGGGCGTTCGGGGAGCAGTCCCGCGAGCAGATGTCGCACGCGGCCATGTCGGTGCGGGACGACGCCCGTTCGCTGGGGCAGCAGTCCCGCCAGCAGGCGCAGGGCAACCCTCTCGCCGCCGGCCTGATCGCCTTCGGCGCCGGACTGCTGGTCTCGTCGCTGATTCCGCCCAGCCGGCCGGAACGGCAGTTGGCCGGGCAGGCCAGGGGCAAGGTGACCGAGCACTCCGGGCAGCTGCGCCAGCAGGCGAGCCAGGTCGGCCACCAGATGCGCGACAACCTGCGCGACAACATGCGCGAGCCGGCGCAGCGGGCGGCGCAGGCGGTGGGCTCCACGGCCGTCGGGGGCGCGTCGGCCGTACGGGAGCAGGGCCGGTCGGCCGCCCACCAGGTGCAGGGGCAGGCGCATGCGGCCGCCGACGACCTCCGTCGCCGCTGAGGCGACCCGGGTGGTCGGGGCGGCGCGGACGATGCGGGTACGCTCCGCGTCCGCGCCGCCACCCGGCCGGCCGGTCAACGAGGACCTGGTCTTCCGGTTCGGGCCGCTGGTCGGCGTGCTGGACGGCGCCACCGTGCCGGAGGGCTTCGACACCGGCTGCGTGCACGGGCCGTCCTGGTACGTCCGGCACCTCGCGGCCCGGCTCGGGCTGGCCGAGGCGATCCGCCCGACGGCGACGCTGACCAGCAACCTGGCGGCGGCGATCCTGGCCGTCCGGTCCGACCACGGCGACGAGTGCGACCTGGGCCATCCGGGCACCCCGTCGAGCACGGTCTGCCTGTTGCGCGACGGCGGCGACCACGTCGACTACCTGGTGCTCTGCGACAGCCCGCTGGTGCTGGAGGCCGGCGGCCGGGTGAGCGTGGTCACCGACGACCGGCTGGACGCCGCGATGGCGGAGTTGCGGGCCACGGCGGCGGCGGTGCCGGCCGGCCCGGCCGACCGGGCCACCCGGCTCCGGCAGGCGGTCGCCGTGCAGCGGGAGCGGATGAACCGGACCCACGGCTACTGGGTGGCAGCCGCCGACCCGGACGCGGCGTTCCACGCGGTGACCGGGACGCTGCCGCTGCGCGGGCCGGGTGCCGTACGCCGGGCGGCGTTGCTCAGCGACGGCGCGTCGGCCGTGGTGGAGCAGTTCGGTCTCCTCGACTGGGCGGGGCTGCTGGACGTGGTGAGCGCCGACGGCCCGGGCGCGCTGGTGGACCGGGTACGCGCGGCGGAGCGCGACCACCCGGACCGGCTGCGCCGGCACAAGCCGGCCGACGACGCCTCGGTGGTGCTCTGCGAGTTCGACACCGACGCCCCGTGACCCGCGCGGGACGGGCGGCCGGGGGCGCCGTGGGTGCCGCCGACAGCGGAGCGTGAGGTGGAACACGATGCGGTCCGACCGGCCGGTACCTTCCGCCGGACCGCCAGTCGGAGTTCGATGGGGTGGACTTGGGCCGGTGGGGCCGGCAGACTGCGGCACGTGGCGGGAACGGTCCGGTTGGAGCCGGTGGACGAGCGGAACCTGGAGCCGTTGCTCTCCGTAGCGGCTGCCGAGGCGGAGCCCGGCGACGTGATGCCGCCGGTGGAGGCTCCGGCGGGCTGGTCGCACGCCCGCCGGGAGGCGTTCCGCGAGTTCCACCGGGCGAGCTTCGCCGGCCTGAACGGCCCCACCGGGACCCAGATGTACGCGATCCTGGCCGGCGGCGAGGTGGTCGGCATGATCCGGATGAGCCGCCGCGACGAGCCGGGCGCCGTCGAGACCGGGATGTGGCTCGGCCGGTCCGCCCGGGGCCAGGGCATCGGCCCGGCCGCATTGCGTGAGCTGTTGAACGAGGCGGCGGCGGCCGGAATGCGGCTCGTGGTCGCGGAGACCACCGTCGACAATCACGGGGCGTTGTCGGTGCTCTCCAAGTGCGGGGCAAAATTGCGCGAGGGTAACGGCAAAGTGCACGCCGAGATATGCCTCGATTCGACGCCGCCCGCTTTGTGACGACCATTCGTCAGGTCTTTCCTTTCTGAGGTTCTCGCTGCTCGTAGCGGTCCGACTGCCCGATTTGCGCGATTGGCGAGGGCCGTGCCGTGGGCTCCGGAAATGGTTCCGGGAAAAGGCGGAAATGTTTCGCCGATAGGCCACCGGGTACTGCCCGCCGGGTCCGATTGAACGGGACACCTGATTGCGGTCCGGCACGTGCTGATCCCCGGCGGCCATTTTCGACCGCTGCCGTCAGGTGTCTGCCGCTCCGGGGAGCGAAGGAGAACTGATGAACAGCGGAGCACGAATCGGGCTCGCGGTGGGCTTCGGCTACCTGCTCGGCCGCCGACGCAAGTTGCGTACCGCCCTCGCCCTGGCCGCCGCGGTCGCGGCCGGCCGCGCCAGCCGGGAGCCGGGCGGGCTGCTGAAGGCGGGCGGCAACCTGTTGCAGTCGTCCCCCCAACTGACCAACCTCGGCCGCCTCGGCGGCCCGCTCGCCGCCGCCTCCAAGGCGGCCGCGACCGCCGCGGCCGGCAGCGGCATCGACGCGCTCAGCGGCAAACTGCGCGGCTCGGCCGACGCGCTGCGCCGCAAGGGCGGCGCCGCCGCGCCCGACGACGGGTCGGACGACCGGCCGGACCGGGACACCGACGCCGACCAGCGGGGGCGGTGACCATGGCGGACACGACGAACCCCGGCGGCCTCGGCGACAAGGTCCGGGGCCAGCTCGCCGGCGAGGCGCGGAACCTGGCGAGCGCCATCGGCGAACGTGCCGTGCAGGTGGTGACGGAGCGGATCACCGGCGCGACCGGACGCCTCAGCGACTACGCGAAGCAGGGCGGCGGTCCTGGCCTGATCGCCGCCGCGACGGGTGCGCAGAAGCTCGCCGAGGGCGGGTCGCCGGTGAAGGCGTTGGTCCATGCCGGGCTGGCCGGCGGTAAGGAGAAGGTGATGTCGGCTCTCGGCCGGAGCGGCAAGGGCGGCAAGGGCGGCGGGAAGAAGCTCAAGGTCACCAACATCGTGGAGGCGATCGAGGTCGGCGTGCCCGTCCGGGTCGCGTACGACCAGTGGACCCGGTTCGGCGACTTCCCGAGCTTCATGAAGAAGGTCGAGAACGTCGACACCGAGGCGGACGAGAAGCTGACCTGGAAGGCGCAGGTCTTCTGGTCGCACCGCACCTGGGAGTCGACCATCGTCCGGCAGATCCCCGACAAGCTGATCCACTGGCGCTCGAAGGGCGAGAAGGGCTCGGTCGACGGCACGGTCAGCTTCCACGAGCTGTCGCCCGACCTGACCCGGATCCTGGTCGTGCTGGAGTACCACCCGCAGGGGCTCTTCGAGCACACCGGCAACCTGTGGCGCGCGCAGGGCCGCCGCGTCCGGCTGGAGCTGAAGCACTTCGTCCGGCACGTGATGACGCAGACCGTCCTCGACCCCGACTCGGTGCAGGGCTGGCGGGGCGAGATCGAGGACGGGCAGGTGGTCAGGGACCACGAGACCGCCCTGCGCGAGGAGCGGGAGGAGCGCGACCGGCAGGAGCAGGCCGAGCGGGAACAAGCCGAGCTGGAGGAGCGCGGGCGGCGGCGACCGGAGCGCGAGCGAGGCCGGCGCGAGCCCGAACCGGAGCCGGAGGAGGAGGCCGAGGAGGCCGCGGAGGAGCCGCGCGCGGAGCGCCGGCCCGCCGAGCGTGGCCGCCGTCGGCCGCCGCTGCGGCGCCGTCCGGCCGAGGAGGAGTACGAGGACGAGTACGACGAGGGCGACTACGACGAGTACGAGGAGGAGCCGGAGGAGGAGCAGCCGCCGCCGCGTCGCCGCGCCCCGGAGCGGGCCCGCCGCCCGCAGCCGCGCGAGGAGCCCCGGCCCCGCGAGGAGCCCCGACCGCGACGCGCCCCGGAGGTGCCCCGCCGGCCCGTGGTCCGCCGTCGACGGGAGGAGCGGGAGTGACGATCGCAACGAGTGAGGACCAGGCCGGCGGCGCGCTGGAGCGCGGCGGAGCGGGTTCCAACCTGGCCGACGTCGTCGAGACGGTGCTGGACAAGGGCGTGGTGATCGACGCGCAGGTGTCGGTCGCCGTGGTCGGCATCCAGTTGCTGGAGATCAACGCCCGGATCGTCATCGCCAGCGTGGAGACGTACCTGCGCTTCGCCGAGGCGGTCGACCGGTTCGACATCACGCCGAAGGGCCAGAAGGGGCTGCCCGACCTGGTCGAGGGTGCTTCCGGGGCGGTCGGCGCCCGCAAGGCGGCGTCCGGGATCGGCAAGACCGTCGGCGCGATCGGCGGTGCGGTCCGGGACGCCGTCGGCGAACTCGGCTCCGACGACCGGGATCGTGATCGCGACCGCGACCGGGATCGCGTCCGGGATCGCGACCTCGACCGACCCCGGCGGCGCCGGGACGAGGAGCGTTGAGATGGCCGAGGAGACCGGACTGTTCATCTACGGCATCGTGCCCTCCGACGTGGAGCCGACCCCGGACGCCGCCGGCATCGGCGACCCGCCCGGAGAGGTGGCCGCGATCCGGCACGGTGAGCTGGCCGCGCTGGTCAGCGAGGTGAGCCTGACCGAGCCGATCGGCCGGCCGGCGGACCTGACCGCGTACCAGGAACTCGTGGACGGCACGGCGGCAATGGCCCCGGTGCTGCCGGTGCGTTTCGGCACGGTCGTCACCGGCCCCGACGCGGTGGCCGACCTGCTGGAGGCGCACCACGAACGGTTCGCCGCGGCCCTCGACGAGTTCGAGGGGCGGATCCAGTACGTCGTGCACGGCCGCTACCACGAGCCGGAGCTGATCGCGGAGATCCTGGCGGAAAACCCGGCCGCGGCCGAGCTGGCCGACCAGGTGCGCGGGCAGCCGGAGGCGGCCACCCGGCCGCAGCGGATCCGGCTCGGCGAGATCATCAGCCAGGCGGTGGAGCTGCGCCGCGAGGCGGAGAACCGGCAGCTCGTCGACGCTCTCGGCCCGCTCGTCGTGGCGAGCGCGCCGCGACCGCCGAGCAACGAGTTGGACGCGGCGAACGCCGCCTTCCTGGTCGAGCGAAACCGGGAGGACGAGTTCGTCGCGGCCGTCGAGGAGTACGCCGAGCAGCGCCGGGAGATGCTGCGCACGCGCCTGCTCGGCCCGCTCGCCCCGTACGACTTCGTCAGCGCCCACCAGTTGGTGGAGTGACCGGTGGACATTCTCTGGACGCTGCTGACCCTGCCGTACGCGCCGGTGCGGGGGGTGACCGCCGTGGTCAAGGTGATCGCCCGGGAGGCGGAGTCCCGGCAGCGCAACCCGGTCGACGTCCGGCGCGAGCTGGAGGCGCTGGACGCGGCGGAGGCCGCCGGGGAGATCACCGCCGCGGAGCGGGACCGGGGGCAGCAGCAGGTGCTGGAGCGGCTGACCGGCGCCGCCCGCCCCCGCCGGCGGGCCGGCGCGGAACGGGCGCGGCGGGTGCCGCGCGACGGCGGCGAGGGAGGTGAGCGGCATGGCGGACCGGATCCGCGGCGACGGCGGCCGGGCGCGTAGGAACGAGCCGGACGACCGGTACGACGACGACCGGTACGACGACGAGGAGGAGTACCTCGAACCGATCTCGGCCGCCGAGGCCGCCCGAGAGGGGATGCGGCAGATCGTCGAGCTGACCGGCCGGGACCCGGTGGGGACCACCTCGCTGAAGTCGGTGCGGGACGGCTGGCTGGTCGGGGTGGAGGTGATCGAGGACCGCCGGATCCCCGCCTCCACCGACCTGCTCGGCCTCTACGAGGTGGAACTGGACCTGGAGGGCGGCCTGCTCGGCTACCGGCGGGTGCGGCGCTACCAGCGCGGGAAGGGCGAGGTGGGCTGAGATGACCGTGCAACCGCCACCGGTGGTGCAGAACTCCGGCCAGGTCCTGCCGGCCGGGCACGAGCCGGCCAACCTCGGCGACATCCTGGAACGGGTGCTCGACCGGGGCATCGTGATCGCCGGCGACATCCGGGTCAGCCTGCTCGACATCGAGCTGCTGACGCTCAAGCTCCGGCTGGTCATCGCCTCCGTCGACACGGCACGGCAGATCGGCATCGACTGGTGGGAACACGACCCGTGGCTCAGCTCGCGGGCGAGGCCGCCGGTCGAGCCCGGCCCGCGGGACCCGGAGCAGGTGGAGGCGGAGCGCCGCCCCCGGGTCGCCCGGCGGGCCGCCCGGAGGGAGGAGTGGGATGAGATCGACGGCTGACCTCGCGTCCGCCGGCCCGGCGGCACACCTGGACGCCGGGGTGTGGCTGCACGGCGTGACGCGGGAGGCGGACCCAGCCCTGCTCGCCGTGACCGCCGGGATGGACGGCGCGCCGGTACGCGCGGTGCCGGCCGCCGGGCTGGTCGCCGTGGTCAGCACCGCGCCGCTGACCGAGTACGGCGAGGAGGCGCTGCGCCGCAACCTGGAGGACCTGGCCTGGCTGGAGCGCGCCGCCCGGGCGCACCACGCGGTGGTGGCCGCGCTGTCCCGGGCCGGCGCGGTGGTGCCCGCCCGGCTGGCCACCGTGCACCACGACGACGCCCGGGTGGCGGGCCAGCTCGCCGCCCGCCGGACCGAACTGACCGCCCTGCTCGACCGGCTCGCCGGCCGGGACGAGTGGGGCGTCAAGGGCTACGTCGTGCCTGGCGCCACGCCCCGGGCGGCGGAGCCCGAGGGGTCGGGCGGGGCCGGGGCGGCGTACCTGCGGCGGCGCCGGGCCCAGCTCACCGCGCGGGAGGAGGGGCAGCGGATCGCCGCCGACGCCGCCGCCGCCGTGCACGCGGCCCTCGCCGGGCACGCGGTGGCCGCCCGGCGGCACCCGCCGCAGGACCGCCGGCTCTCCGGCGCGCCCACCGCCATGGTGCTCAACGGGGCGTACCTGGTCGGGCAGGAGGCGCTCGCCGCCTTCAGCCGGCTGGTCGACACGCTCGCCGGGCGGCACCCGGAGATCCGGTTGGAGCTGACCGGGCCGTGGCCGCCGTACTCCTTCGCCGAGGAGCGACCACCCGAGCCCGCGCTCACCGTGCGGGAGCCGGCGTGCTGACCGCCCGCCGCGCCGCCGCGCCGACCGCCCGGGGGCCGGCGTGGTGACCACCTCGCTCGCGCCGAGCAGCGCCGACGACCCGCTGGCCTACCGGCCGGTGGCGCTGGTGGACCTGCTGGACCGGGTCCTCGCCACCGGCGTGGTGATCAGCGGCGACATCACCATCGCCATCGCCGACGTCGACCTGGTCCGGATCTCCCTGCGCGCCCTGGTCGCCTCCGTCGGCGCGCTCGCCCCGCCCGAGCTGCGGGACGCCGCGGTGGAGGGGACTGTCGGGTCGCCGGGGGCACTGGCATGACCGCCCCGGACGGCGGCCCGAACGCCCCGCGCGGCGCGGGGAACACCCGGGGCGGCGGCATCGCCGCCTCAGGTGCCGGGACCCGCCGGGACGAGGCCGCCGAACTGGCCGCCGCGCTGGGCGACACCCGGTGGCAGCCGCCCCGGGTGACCCCGCTGGACCGCCGGCTCGCGGTCGACCGGGACTCCGTGGAGCGGGGGCTGGCCAGCCTCGTGCTCACCGTGATCGAGCTGCTGCGGCAGCTCATGGAGCGGCAGGCGCTGCGCCGCGTCGACCTTGGCGACCTCACCGAGGAGCAGGTCGAGCGGATCGGCACGACGCTGATGGCGCTGGAGGAGCAGATGACGGGCCTGCGCGAGTACTTCGGCCTGGCCCCCGAGGACCTCAACCTCGACCTGGGCCCGCTCGGCCCCCTGCTGCCCACCGACTGACACCGCCCGCCCCGGCTCGGGCTCCCACCAGGGAAGGAGGCGGACGGGTCGGAGGGCCGGTCACCGGGGGCGGGCCCAGCCGGTGAAGCGCTCGGCCAGCCTGTCCGACGGCGTCCCGCTGTCCGGACCGGCGAGCTGTCCCGCGGCCTCGGCCTGCAAGGTCGCCAGGTAGACCAGCAGGGCGGTGCGATCCTGCCGGTACTCGGCGAGGAGGCGCAGCTTCGCCGGCGAGCAGGGCCAGGCGATGCCGCAGGCGGTGCACCGCCAGGTGGGGCGGGACGGAAGGTGTTCGGGGCGGCGGGTCACAGCGACCGCACCTCCACGGGCTGGACGCGGTCGACGCGGACCAAGGCGTACCGCTCGCGGACGGCGAGCGATCCGTCCTCGCGGACCTCGCGGCCTTTCAGCTCGGCCCATGTCGCGCCCTCGAACTCTCCGCGACTGATGACCTCGGAGATGTGCAGCGTCAGCGGGCCGGTGCCGAAGCGATAGGAGTCCTCGGGGACTCGGATGACGTGACCGACGACCAGGCTCACCACTGGCCCCCGTTCGCGCGCCACTGCTGGGCGCGGGTCAGGTTCCCGGCGCGACCGGGGTCGTTGGTCGGGAAGACCGTGGTCGGAGCCGTCGCCCAGTTCGGACGCTCGTTGGGTGGAACCCGACGCGGAAGAGGGGACGACGTCGGCGCGGGCTTGCAGCGCCAGAACCGAATTAGCACGACGAGGGCCTCCTTGATCTGTTGGAGGGGGCCGCCCCAACCTCCGTCGAAGCGGCCCCACGACTGGCACGACCGCCGGGCCTCGGGTCGCCTCCACCGGCCGCGCCGTCCGTCCTTCCACCCTGGACGCCGGGCCCCTACGCTCGGAATAGTCACCGCCCGGTTGCGGAGCGCAGCGGCCCAGTTCAGGGCGGGTGGGGAACGGTGCGGAAAGTCGTGGAGGGGCGTGGAAACCGTGGGAATCTCGCCGTCTGAGTACCTGCTTCGCGAGCTACGGCGACGCCGCACATCCGCCGGGCTGACACAAGCCCAGTTAGGCGAGCGGGTCTTCTGTTCGGACTCCCAAGTGAGTGCGATCGAGACCGGAGCGAAGCCACCGACGCTGGCCTACCTGACGGCCGTCGACGGGGCGCTGGGCACGGAGGATTACTTCGCAACGCTCTGGAACGAGCTGGTGAAGGGTGATGCCGCGCCCATCTGGCTGCGCGAGTGGATCGAGATAGAGCGCGAAGCGACGGCGCTCCGCTGGTACGAACACGCCTTCGTGCCCGGTCTACTTCAGACCGAGGGATACGCCCGGGCGACCTTCCGTGCGGCGCGTGTGCCCACATCTGAGCTTGACCAGCGCGTCGCGGCACGGATGGAACGGCAAGCCGTTCTCGCTCGCGACCCGGGCCCGCAGCTCTTCGTGGTCCTGGACGAGATGGTCGTCCGGCGCGCGTGTGGTGATGCGCGCGTGATGGCCGAACAGCTCGAACACCTGATGACGTGCGCTGAGCAGCCACATATCCAGTTGCACATCGTTCCGACGTCCGCTGGCATGTACTCGGGCCTGGCCGGCGCGTTCATTCTCGCCGATCTACCGGACGGATCACGTGCGGGCTACGTGGACAATCAGCTAGCGGCGCAGATCGTGGAGCAGCCGGCGGGGATTGCTAGCCTGGGACTGTCGTGGGACGCGGTCCGAGGCGGCGCTCTTCCGCTCGGCATGACCCTCGACATACTCAAGGAAGCGGCAAAGACATGGACATGACGGGTGCTCACTGGCGGAAGTCGTCCCGCTCCTCCACCAACGGCGGGGCCTGCGTTGAGGTTGCCGACAACCTTCCCGGCGTCGTGGGCGTCCGGGACTCGAAGGATCCGGCCGGTCCGGCCCTCACCTTCCCGCTGACTGCCTGGCGGGCCTTCGTCGCCCAGGTCGCCGAGCGGGTCTGACCGACCGCAGACGCGCGAGCGCCCGTCCCTACCCGGGGCGGG
Organism: Micromonospora sp. NPDC052213; assembly: GCF_040679695.1. NCBI lineage: Bacteria > Bacillati > Actinomycetota > Actinomycetes > Micromonosporales > Micromonosporaceae > Micromonospora > Micromonospora sp. NPDC052213. Next base: position 79,020 of record NZ_JBFAVI010000002.1, on the reverse strand, counting down.
CGTTTCTCTTCTTCTAGATGCAGCGCCAGGGCGTTCGAGTATCCGGATGGCGCACCGAGAGTGTCGGTCAGCCGGCGCGCTTCTCCGCGTACGCCGCGAGCCAGGCGACCTGGGTCGGGTCCAGGGACGGGCGGACCCGGGAGCGGGCCGTCGCCACGTGCGCGGCGGTGACCGTGGAGGCGGTCAGTGACTCCCGCATGGCCGCCAGCGCCGCCTCCCGTACCAGTGCGGCGCAGTCCGCCGCCGAGAAGCCGTCCAGCTCCGCGCCCAGCGTCGCCAGGTCCACCTCCGGCGCCAGCGGCACGTTCCGCGACGCGGCGCGCAGGATCTCCGCCCGCGCCGGCCCGTCCGGCGGCGGCACGTAGACCAGCCGTTCCAGCCGCCCGGGTCGCAGCAGCGCCGGGTCCACCAGGTCGGGCCGGTTCGTCGCGCCGACCACCACCACGTTGCGCAGTGCCTCCACCCCGTCCAGCTCGGTGAGCAGCGCGGCGACCACGCGGTCGGTCGTACCGCCGTCGCTGGCCTGGCCGCGCACCGGCGCGAGCGCGTCAACCTCGTCGAGGAAGACCAGCGTGGGCGCGGCCTCGCGGGCCCGGCGGAACAGCTCGCGGACGGCGCGCTCGCTCTCGCCCACCCACTTCGACAGCAGCTCCGCGCCCTTGACCGAGAGCACGTTCGCCCGGCCCGACCCGGCCAGCGCGGTGACCAGGTAGGTCTTGCCGCAGCCCGGGGGGCCGTAGAGGAGCACCCCGCGTGGCGGCTGCACGCCGAGCCGGGCGAAGGTGTCCGGGTAGGTCAGCGGCCAGAGCACCGACTCGGTCAGCGTCTCCTTGACCTCCGTCAGGTCGCCCACGTCGTCGAGGGTCACCGAGGCCAGCTCCAGGGTGGACGCCGCCATGGTGGTCGGCCGGACCACCTCCAGGGCGGCGGCGAAGTCGGTCATCGCCACCGTCGGCGTCTCGGCCGACTTCTGCCGCAGCGCGGCGCGCACCCCGGCCTCGCGCACCAGCGCGGCCAGGTCGGCGGCGACGAAGCCGGGGGTACGCCCGGCGACCTCGTCGAGCCGTACGTCCTCGGCGAGCGGGACCTGCCGGGTCAGCACGGTCAACTGGTCCCGGCGCAGCGCCGGGTCCGGCAGCGGGACGCCGATCCGCAGCGAGAGCAGGTCCGGGGCGCGCAGCGCCGGGTCGACGGCCTCGGGCCGGCCGGTGGTGCAGACCACCGCCGCGCCGGCCCGGACGGTCTCGGCGACCACCTGGCGGAACACGGTGGCGACCGGTCCCGGCCCGTCGGCCGGGGCGAGCGCCTCCACGTCGGTGACCAGCAGCACCGCCGGCCCGCCGGCCTGCGTCTCGGCCGCGGCCGCGCGCAGCCGGTCGGCGGCGGCCTGGTTGGTCAGCGCGGCCAACTCGGGCGCCCAGAGCGGGCAGACCCGGGCCCCGACCCGGGCGGCCACGGCGCGCACCAGCGCCGCCTTGCCGGAGCCGGCCGGCCCGGCGACCAGTACGCCCAGCGAGACGGTGGTGCCCAGCCGGCCGAGCACCTCGCGGTGGTGGAAGCCGAGGTCGAGCAGCTCGGTCAGCTCCTCGGCCTGGGACCGCAGCCCGGGCAGCTCGTCCACCGAGGGCACGGCCTCCTCGTCCGCCTTCGTGGCGCCGTCGCCCGCGCCGGCCCGGCTCGTGACGTCCGCGGTCACCGGTTCACGCCGGGCGGCGGGGCCACCGGTGCCCAGGTCGGCCGCGCCGACGTGCGCCGGCCCGCCCCCCGGTCCGCTGCCGGGTCCGGCGGCCCGGCCGGGGCCTGCCGCGCCGGCGGCCTGACCGGATTCGCCCGCCGCGCCGGCGGCCCGGGCGACCGGCGAGCCCGCCGTGCCGGCGGAGCCGTGGGTCGCCGGGCCGTGTTCCCAGCCGACGACGGTGTCCATGGTGACCAGGGAGCCGGTGCCGGGCTCGGCGGCGACCACCGTGAGCAGGGTGCTGGTCCAGGCATAGCCGACGCTGTTGGAGAGGCTGCGTCGGGCGGCCTCCACCAGGCTGCGTACCGAGGCGTCGGGCAGGACGTCCTGCGGCAGCAGCGACACGTCGTCCCCGGTCGTCACCACCTTGCCGAGCAGGGCCAGCCGGAGCATCTCGGGGGAGACCACGGCGGCGACCGGCGCCGGCCCGGCGAGGACCACGCGGCGGGCCGCGGCGACCGGGAGCGGGCTCACCGTCACCTGGTCGCCGTCGCGGACGCCGAGGTTGCCCAGCATCAGGTCGTCGGCGTGGAGCAGGGCGGTGCTCGCGGCCGGGTCGGCCGCGACGATCCCGGCGGTCACCCGCCGGCCGGCCAGGCGCACCGGGTCGCCCGGGCGCAGCGCCAGCGCGGTGAGCACCTCCGGGTGCAGCCGGACGATGCCCCGTCGGGCGTCCAGCGCGGCCGGCCGCAGGCTCGCGGTCAGGGTCAGGTCGGGTTCCGCCACCGCCCGACCCTAGCTCCCGATGTCATCCGGCACCCGTCGCGCTCCGAGGCAGGCAGCCTGCGCCGTGCTCCCGCACGACGCGCTGCCTAACCGCCGGAACCGTCGTCGAGCAGGGACGGGTCGTTGCGGAGCAGCTCGGTCAGCCGCGCCGCCGGGTCGGCGCCCAGCCCCTCCTGGTCGGGCGTCCAGGCCGGCGGCGTCCTGCCCGACGCCGGCCCCGACGCCGCCGGCCCCGCCGCCGGCGGCGGTACGGCAGGCTTCTCCGCGCCGACCGTCACGCCCGTGCCGGTCCAGGCGATCCGCAGCGGGTAGGCCTTCCGGCCGTGCTCGATCCGAATGGTGACGGCCATGCCGGGGTGCCCCACCACCACCCGGCGGACGGCGTCGGCGACCTCCGCCACCGGGTCGCGGGGCTCGCCGGCCCGCCGGGCGTCGCCCCAGCCGGGCCCGGCGTTGCGGGCCTCGCCCCGACCGTCGGCGAGCGGCTCCGAGTGCGACGTGCGGACCCGGGCGCGGGCCCGGGCCACCCCGTCCGGCGCTGCCGGCGGGGCGGCGGCCTCCCCGTCCGCCGCCCCGCCCTGGTCGGCGGCCCGCCGGCGCAGCGCCTCCTCGCGCCGGGCCAACCGGGCCAGTGTCTCGTCCAGTCCACCTCTCATCACGACCGCCCCCTTCGGGTGAAACGGGTCGAACCGCCGGCCAACCCAGGTCTTCCGCGCCGGGTGGCCCGGTCGGGTGTCGACCGTGGAGTCCCGTGCACCGGACCGGAAATTAACCGACCAGCGAGGGGCGGTCCGGTCGTCGAACGGTCAGCTTTCCGTCAAGAGGCGCCAGGTGACCGTTCGTCCGTCACCGGCCACGCTGGGTGCCGTTCAGGAGAGTGGCATGGATGGATCGGAGGGGATTTCCCGCCGAAGATCGGAATTCACGTGATCCGAATTCGTCTTGCCGGGAGGGTCGGAGACCTGCGGCGGTCGCACCGGTCCGGCCGCCGATCGGACCAACCGGACGGCCGTACGGAGGATCTCAGCCAACGCTCAGGGTTCGGGCCGTACCGTGTGCCGCATGAGATCGCCGTCGTCGGCCGCGTGGATCCGGCGTGCCCTGCCCACCCGCCGGCGCGCGGTCGCCGCGGCGGCGGCCGTCGTGCTGCTCGCCGCCGCCGTGACCTGGGCGGTGGTGCCGCGGGAGCCGGCCGTGCGCACCGAGGCGGCGATCGTGAACGTCGCCTCCGGGCCGACGGGGGACGAGCACGTCGACCTGGACACCACGCTCTACCTGCCCGGGGACGCCTCGGCGGCCGACAAGGTGCCGGCGGTGCTGCTGGCGCACGGGTTCGGCGGCACCAAGGAGTCCGTACGCGCCGACGCCGAGGAGTTCGCCGGGCGCGGCTACGCGGTGCTCACCTGGACCGCGCGCGGCTTCGGCCGCAGCGGCGGGCAGATCCACCTGGACCACCCCGACTACGAGGTACGCGACGCCCAGCGGCTGCTGGACTGGCTCGCCGACCGGCCCGAGATCCGCACCGACGGCGACGGTGACCCGAGGGTCGGCGTCGTCGGCGGCTCGTACGGCGGCGGCCTGGCGCTGCTGCTCGCCGCGCAGGACCAGCGCGTCGACGCGATCGTCCCGATGATCACCTGGAACGACCTGTCCCGTTCCTTCCTGCCGGAGAGCACCGGGAAACAGCCCACCGAGGGCGTGTTCAAGTCCGGCTGGGCCGGCCTGTTCTTCGGCGGCGGCGGCAACGTCGGCTCCGGGCCGGCCGGGCTCTCCGGGGCCAGCGCCGCGCAGCCCGAGGGGGCGCCCGCCTCGGCCGGCCCGCCCAGCCCGGGGCCCGGCGCCGGCCCGGGCACCGGCCCCGGACCCGCCCCGGCCAGGGCCGCCGACCCGGCGTGCGGCCGGTTCGCCGCCGACATCTGCGCCGCGTACCTGCGGATCGCCACCACCGGCCGGGCCGACCAGGCCGCCGTGGACCTGCTGCGCCGGTCCAGCCCGGCCGGCGTGCTGGACCGCATCAAGGCGCCGACCCTGCTGGTGCAGGGCGCGGCCGACACCCTCTTCCCGCTCGGCGAGGCGGACGCCAACGCGCGCGGCATCGCCGCTGCCGGCACGCCCGTGCGGGTGGCCTGGTTCACCGGCGGGCACGACGGCGGCGAGGGCCCGCGGACCGACTCGGACCGGGTGAAGTTCCTGACCGTGCAGTGGCTCGACCACTACGTCAAGGGCGAGGGCGAGGCCCCGGGGGACGACTTCACCTGGTCCCGCATCGCCGGCTTCGACGCCCTCGACCGGGGCCTGGTGGCCACCGGCTACCGCACCGCCGACTACCCGGGCGTCGCCGGCACGGCCCGCCGCGACGTCCCGGTGGCCGGCCCGGCCCAGCCGGTCGCCAATCCGCCGGCCGGCAACCCCGCCGCCATCTCCTCGGTGCCCTTCGCCGGCGAGTTGTCGTCCCTGCTCGGCGGCGTCGCCGGGGACATCCCCGGCCAGCACGCCCGGTTCGAGTCGGAGCCGCTGACCGAGGCGGTGGACGTGGTGGGCGCGCCGACCGTGGACATCCGGGCGGCGTCACCGACCGGCGAGGCGGTGCTCTTCGTCAAGCTCTACGATGTCGACCCCAACGGCGCGGCCACCCTGCCCAACGGCCTGGTCGCCCCGGTCCGGCTCACCGGCCTGCCGCGCGAGATCGAGGCGGCGCAGCCGGTCACCGTCACGCTGCCGGCGATCGTCCGTCGCGTCGAGGCGGGACATCGGCTGCGCGTCGTGGTGGCGACCTCCGACCAGGCGTACGCCACCCCGGTCGAGCCCACCGTCCACACCGTCGCGGCCGGCGGCGCGGTCGGCCTGCCGACCGTCGCCGGCGAACCGATCCCCACCGCCGCCACGGTGTGGCGGTGGGTGCTGGTCGGGCTGGTCGCCGCGATCGCGGTCGGGCTCGTCGCGGTCGTGACCGTGGCCCGCCGCCGGCACCGCCGCCAGGACAGCTCCGTCCACCCGGCGTACGCGGGCGTCCCGCTCGCCGTGCGACAGCTCCGCAAGGAGTACGCGGACGGCTTCGTCGCCGTCTCCAACGTGGACTTCGAGGTGCATCCCGGCCAGGTCGTCGGCCTGCTCGGCCCCAACGGCGCCGGCAAGACCACCACGCTGCGGGTGCTGATGGGGCTGACCCAGCCCACGGCCGGCGAGATCTACGTCTTCGGGCACCGGCTGGTGCCCGGCTCGCCGGTGCTGTCCCGGATCGGCGCGCTGGTCGAGGGGCCGGGCTTCCTGCCGCACCTGTCCGGCCTGGAGAACCTGAGGGCGTACTGGCGGGCCACCGGGCGGCCGGCCGAGGACGCGCACTTCGACGAGGCCCTGGAGATCGCCGGCCTGGGCGACTCCGTGCATCGCAGGATCAAGAACTACAGCCACGGCATGAAGCAGCGCCTCGCCATCGCGCAGGCGATGCTGGGCCTGCCCGAACTGCTGGTGCTGGACGAGCCGACCGACGGGCTCGACCCGCCGCAGATCGCGGAGATGCGCCGGGTGTTGCAGCGCTACGCCACCGACGGCCGGGCGGTGCTGGTCTCCAGCCACCTGCTGGCCGAGGTGGAGCAGACCTGCACGCACGCGGTGGTGGTGAACAAGGGCCGGATCGTCGCCTCGGGCCCGGTCGAGGAGATCGTCGGCGAGTCGCCGAGCGTGCTCTTCGAGGTGACCGACCCGGCGGCCGCCCGGGCGGTGCTGGACGGCCTGCACGGGGTGCGGGTGCTTCCCGACGGCGAGGGCCAGCTCGTGGTGGACACCAACGGGACCGCCCGCAGCGAGGTGGTCGCCGAGCTGGTCCGGGCCGGCATCGGGGTGGACCGGGTGGTGCCGCGGCGCCGCCTGGAGGACGCGTTCCTCGCCCTGGTCGGTGAGAACTCTCGGGGAAGCGGGGACCGATGATGGCGGGGACGTCACCCACGGTGGGCGCGGCGGCGGGTTACCGGCCGTCGGCCACCCTGCCGTTCGGCGCCGAGTTCCGGCGGCAGGCATCCCGGCGGCGTACGCAGCTCGCGCTCGGGTTCATGGTGCTGCTGCCGCTGATCATCCTGATCGCCTTCCAGTTCGACACGGGCGACGACGACGACAACGGGCGCGGGGAGTTCGGCAGCCTGGTCGAGTTCGCCACCTCGGGCGGGCTGAACTTCACCCTGTTCACCATCTTCGTGTCGGCGTCGTTCCTGCTGGTCGTGGTGGTGGCGCTGTTCTTCGGGGACACGGTGGCCAGCGAGGCGAGCTGGGGCAGCCTGCGCTACCTGCTCGCGGTGCCGGTGCCCCGGGCCCGGCTGCTGGCGGTGAAGCTGCTGGTCGCGCTCGTCTACTCGGCGTTGGCGCTGGCGCTGCTCGCCGGCACGGCCCTGCTGATCGGCACGCTGCGCTACGGGTGGGAGCCGCTGCGCAGCACCGTCGCCGCCCAGCTCGAACCGGGGGAGGGGCTGTTGCGGCTGCTGGGCGTGCTCGGCTACCTGGCCGTCGTACTCCTGGTCGTGGCCGGCCTGGCGTTCCTGCTGTCGGTGGTCACGGACGCCGCGCTCGGTGCGGTCGGCGGCGCGGTGCTGCTGTGGATCCTCTCCAGCATCCTCGACCAGATCACCGCGCTCGGCGCGCTGCGCGCGTTCCTGCCGACCCACTACGCCACCGCCTGGCTGGGGCTGCTGTCGACGCCGGTGCAGACCGACGACGTGGTACGCGGCGCCATCTCGGCGATCAGCTACACGACGCTGTTCTGGGGCCTCGCCTTCTGGCGCTTCACCCGCAAGGACGTCACCAGCTGACGCTCGGACGGCTCAGAGCAGCGGCGGCACCGGGCTGCTCGACTCCGGGCCGCCCGGGTCCGAGGTGTCCGGCAGCGGCCGGGTCGGCGTCGGTGCCGGGTCGGTCGCCTTCTTCCAGGCGCTGACTCCGATCCGGCCCGTGTTGCCGAGATCGATCGGCCCGTCCAGGCCGACGAGCTGCGCGGGCCGGCCGGCGGCGGGCGCGACCTCCAGGCGCTCGCCGTCGGTGGCGACGACGGTCGGGTCGGTGACCAGGTTGCGCCAGAGCACGGCGGCGCCAGCCTGCTCGCCGGGGCGCAGGGTCAGCGGCCGGGGCGGGTCGTCGAAGCCCGACGTGATCTCCTTGGCCCCCTCGACCACCCGGACCGGTATCGGATTGCCGTCGCCGTCGAACAGGCGCAGCACCGGGTAGCCGTCGAGCGGGTAGGGCTTCGTGCCGCAGTTGACCAGTCGCAGGCCGAGCGCGCGCAGACCCATCGCGGCGCTGCTGCCCGGCGACGTGATCCGTACGCCGGATGCCGGGCACTCGGTCGGCGTCGTGGTCGGCGCCCCTGTCGGCATGGCCCTCGGCATCGGCGGCGGCGCCGGATCGACCGACGACGGTTCGGTCGCGGGGGAGCAGGCGCCGAGCAGGGCGAGGCCGACGATCGCGACCCCAACCGTCCGTGCCGGACCGGGAACTCCACCGGGCGAACGCGGTGCGGATCGGCGCGCGGGGACTGCCATCACCTGATCATCGCACCGGCCGGCGCCCGCCGAGCTCGGACACCCGCCCGGCGGAACCCTGTCGCACCGTAAGGATGTGGCGCCTGTGAGTGAGAATCGGGTATGGCCACTCCGCCCGCCGTGCCGCAGCCCGAGCCGCCAGCCGAGCCGTCGTCCGCGTCCCCGCCCGCACCGCCAGGGGAGCCGTCGTCCGTGTCGCCGGCCGAACCGTCGTCCGCGTCCCCGCCCGCACCGCCACCGGAGCAGTCGGCTGGGCAGTCGTCCAGGCCGGGAGCCTGGGCCGTGCTGGCGGACCAGCGACTGCCCGGGTTCCGCGGGCTTCCGCCGAAGCAGCGTGCGGTGTACGCGACCGTGGCCGCCGTCATCGTCGTGGTCGGCATGCTGTTCGCCTACCAGGCCAACTTTCTCCTGGACCGGTCGACGGCCACCGAGCGGGCCCGCTCGGACAAGCAGGCGCAGAAGGCGGTGGACCGTGAGCAACCCGCGTTCGTGTCCACCGTCACCCCCCTCGACTACGACCGGGACCTGCCCGAGGCCTTCACCGTGCTGCTCGACCGGTTGCTGACCGAAGACGAACAGGCCGCCCTCACCGCCCTGAACGGCGACGCGTCAGAGGTGTGGGAGTTCCTGAAGCCGCTCGGCGGCCGGATGGTCGAGCGCGCGTCCTATGTGGCGCCGCTTGAGGACGGCAACGAGAACCGCGGCGTTGCCCAGACGTTCGACCTGAACCTGAACAGCGATCGCGCCGCCGGACTCACGATCAACAACATGACCGCCGTCAAGGACTCGTGCCGCGTACCCACGGCGAAGACCGTCGTCACCGTCCCCCCGGCGGGTGCGGAGTCCCGGCAGGGCCTGCTGTGGGACCTGACCGGTGGGCCGACGGACAAGCCGCACGGCCCGTACGTCCTGGACGACGGCGAGCCGCAGGAGGGTCAGCTGTACTTCCGCCGCAACGTCGTCGAGCTGGGCAACGGTCAGTCGAACATGGCCTTCCGTATCCAGCCGGAGGTGTCCACCCACACCTGCGAGTGGCACATCGTCGCCTCCTACACCGACACGACCGGTTCCCATGAGCAACGCATCCCGAGCGGCACCGGCACGCTCACCACCGAGGCCGTCCCCTCGCAGCCCGTCCAGTACTTCGAGCGCGTCCCGGCCTCGGGGTGGGGCTGCCTCGGCGAGGTGAGTCAGCAGGGTTGCCGGGCCACCGCATTTGTACGGCTGCCGAGGCCGCCGGCCCACCGACCGGTCCCAGGCTGAGCCGGCGCATGCTCGTCACGGCGGAGCCCGCGCCGGCGGATCGGCCGGCGCGGGCCTGGGCTCGGTACGACCACCGGCGGGACGTCAGCGGGAACGGGGCCTGCGCTTGCGAATGTCGGGGGAGTCCGGCGCGGTGCCGGAGTCGGCGGTGTCCCCGTCGTCGGACGCGTCGGCGACCTGGGCGTCGGTGTGGCTCAGCTCGGCCAGCGTCGTTCCCCTGAGCTGGTAGACGGCGGTACGCCGGATGCTCAGCTCGGCCATCGGGCCGTCCGCGGGCCGGGTCAGGTAGACCACTGTCGCCCTGCCGTCGCGCACGCTGACGCTCTCCACCGGCGTACGGTCGCCGAGGTCGACCTGGGCCTGGTAGTCCGGCTCGCCCTTGACGTTGCGCCAGGCGGCGAGGGTGAAGAAGCGGCCGGTGCCACCGCCGTCGAGCATCACCACGCCGATCGCGTCGCCCGCGCCGTCGCCGTCGAGGTTGCCGATGGCGCACGGCCGCTGCAACTCCACCGTCGTGCCGTCCCGGTCGGACCAGCGGCCGGCGGCGAGGCGGATCGGGGCGGCGTACCCGCGGTAGCGGACCCGGCTGCTGCCGATCCGGGTGTTGCGCAGTTCGAGGCAGGTGAGCTGGTCGCCGGCGTGGCGGGGGGACGGGGTCGTCCGGGCGGCGTCGACGTCGTCCCGCTTCGCGCCGGTGCCGGCGGGCCGGTCGGCGGACCGGTCCCGCTTCTTCCGGCTGCCCGTGGAGCAGGCGGTGGTCAGCGCCAGCAGGCAGGCCATGGAGAGCGCCACCACCGGGACGAGCTTGCGACGCATTCGCGCGTTCCTTTCCGTCGATGTGCCTGCACCGTAACGGGAGCGCGCCAGGGGTGCGCCGTCGCTTCGTGGGAGCCCGGACGCGTTGCTCCCGCTGCGCGCCGGCGGCGAGTTGGCAGGGTGAATCCGTACCGTCGAGGAGAGGCCGCCCCTGCGGCTCGGCGGCGACTGCGGGATCGCTCACATCCTGGGATCTGTCGTCGATCCGGGCGGCGTCGGTGCTTAAACTCGCAGGTACAACTGCATACCTCATCCAGAGGGGCTGAGGGATACGGCCCGACGACGCCCCGGCAACCACCCCGCGCGCTCACCGCAGAGCGACCGGCGGGGCAGGTGCCAATTCCGTCCCCGCCGCAGGGTGCGATGCGGGGAAAGATGAGAGGACCCTCGACATGACGTCGACGTTCGCCGTCTCCGGCATCGACACCACCGCCAGCCCCGCCCGCGCCCTGGTCTGCCGCGCCTGTTCGGCCCGCTACCCGCTCGCCGCCCAGCACGCCTGCTACGAGTGTTTCGGCCCGCTGGAGGTCGACTACGACGCCGCCGCGCTGGCGACGGTCACCCGGGAGCAGATCGAGGCCGGCCCGCAGAACATCTGGCGGTACGCCGCGCTGCTGCCCGCCGGCCAGGACCCGGCGACCAGGGTCACCCTCGACCCGGGCTTCACCCCGCTGGTCGCCGCCCCGCACCTCGCGGCCGAGCTGGGCATCACCGCACCGCTCTGGGTCAAGGACGACAGCGGCAACCCGACCCACTCGTTCAAGGACCGGGTGGTCTCGGTCGCGCTGACCGCCGCCCGGGCGCTCGGCTTCAGCCGCTACGCCTGCGCCTCCACCGGCAACCTGGCCAACTCGGTCGCCGCGCACGCCGCCCGGGCCGGGGCGCCGTCGGTGGTCTTCATCCCCGGCGACCTGGAGCAGGGCAAGGTCGTCACGACCGCCGTCTACGGCGGCGAGCTGGTCGCCGTCGACGGCTCGTACGACGACGTGAACCGGCTCTGCGGCGAGCTGGTGGAGACGGACGAGTTCGAGGACACCGCGTTCGTCAACGTCAACGTCCGCCCTTACTACGCCGAGGGGTCGAAGACGCTCGGCTACGAGGTGGCCGAGCAGCTCGGCTGGCGGATCCCGGCCCAGGTGGTCATCCCGATGGCCTCCGGGGAGCTGCTCACCAAGATCGACAAGGCGTTCGCCGAACTGGTCGAGATCGGGCTGGTCGAGGCGCCGGCCGGCGGCTGGAAGGTCTTCGGCGCCCAGTCGGCCGGCTGCAACCCGATCGCCGCCGCCCTGCACGCCGACACCGACACGATCACCCCGGTCAAGCCGACGGGCATCGCCAAGTCGCTGAACATCGGCGACCCGGCCGCCGGCCTCTACGCGCTGGAGGCGGTGCGCCGCACCGGGGGCTGGATGGAGTACGTCGACGACGACGAGATCCGCGCCGGCATCCGGCTGCTGGCCCGCACCACCGGCGTGTTCGCCGAGACCGCCGGCGGGGTGACGGTGGCGGTGCTGCGCAAGCTGGTCGAGTCCGGCCGACTCGACCCGACCGCCGAGACTGTCGTCTTCAACACCGGCGAGGGGCTCAAGACCCTCGACGCGATCGCCGCCCAGGCCGGCCCCACCCACCGCATCAGGCCCTCGCTGCGCGCCGCCCGCGACGCCGGCCTCCTCGGCTGAGCTCCGAGGCCGGTGACCGCTCGCGGCTCAGCCGCCGGCCCGGCCCGCCCCGGCGCCGGTTGCGCGCCTCGCCGCGACGTCGGCCACCCGGTCCGGTCTGCCACCGGCCGGCGTGGACACCCCGTGCAGGCGGCGCGCGACCGTCGCCGCGACCTGACGGAAGGCGAGCACGGCCGCACGGCGGTCGTGCCGTCGGGCAGCCGCGACGAAGGGCACCGGGGCGACCTCGGACAGCTCCACGAAGCGCAGCTCCGCGAGGGGCGAGAGCCCGCGTGCCGTGCGGGGGCCCACGGCCACCACCGACGGGTCCTGGAGGATCAGGTACGCCATCTCCGCCGGCGAGGTGACCGTCACCCCGCGCTGCTGCGGCGGGCAGCCGTCGCGGTAGTCGTTGAGCAGCCAGTAGTCGCGGATCGTCGGCACGTCCTCGATCCGGGGCATGGCCAGCGTGAGCACGTCCGCCAGCGACACCGCCGTCCCGGCGTCGGCCAGGGGATTCCGGGCGTTCAGCGCGAGGACGCGGGGCTCGGCGAACAGCACCGTCCAGTCGTGCCGTTCGGGGTCCAGCGGCAGCCGGGTGAGCGCCACGTCGATCTGGTCCTCCAGCAGGGCGGTGTACAGCCCGCCCACGGTCAGTTCGCGCAGGACCAGCCGTACCTCGGGGGCGGCCCGCTGCCAGGCGGGCAGGATCGACGCGAGGAGGTCGCCGGCCCCGCCGGTGCTGAAGCCGACGCGGAGCGTGCCGTCGCCGGTGCCGACGGTGTCCCGGGCCGCCCGTACGCCGTCGGCGACCTCGACCACGGCCCGCCGGGCCGGTTCGAGCAGCGCGGATCCGGCCTCGGTGAGTCGGACGCCCGCCGGCTCCCGGTGGAACAGCGGCGCGCGCACCGACCGCTCCAGGGCGCGGATCTGCTGGCTCAGCGTCGGCTGACTGACGTGCAGCAGCGCGGCGGCGCGGGTGAAGGACCGCTCCTCGGCGACGGCGAGGAAGTACCGGAGTTGACGTAGTTCCACCATGACGATCCCCCTTGCCCGACCCCCGCGGGCATCGACGATCAGAAGATCTACCAGCACTCATAGGTCCGTCCTATGGCCCATCGTTGTCGCGTCTTGGACAGCCCTCCCGACCCGGCCGAAGAATCTCCAGGTGGCGGTACCCGGAAGCTCCCGGGGTCCACCGCCGCCTGTCACATAGGCGACGAATTGCGATCGGCCGCGACCACCCGGCCGGCACGAGAGGGGTTCCCATGAACGCAGCACCGGCCCGCGTCACCCGGGCGGCCGTGACCGCCTTCACCATGCTGGCCGCCTCCCTCGGTGTGGTGGCCCTCGGCGCCACGCCGGCGGCGGCCGGGACGCTGGACAAGTACACCGTCAGCAAGTCGTCGAGCAGCTTCGACGGCGGCTGCGTGGCGGAGTCGACCGTGAGCTACTGGCCCGGCACCGACACCGCGACGTTCACCACCACGGTCCGCAACCCGTACCTGTTCGCGGCGTGCCGGGTGAACACCCGCCTGTACGTGCAGGGCGCCACCACCCAGTGGACCAGCGCCACGCACTACACGATGGCGTGTGGGATCACCGACACGACGTGCGCGTCCACCCAGACCACGACCGGCACCTACTACGCCGCCACGCCGAGCCTGACGGCGTACGTGGACAGCGTCAACGACGCGCTGGAGGCGATGGGCCTGGAGCGGTCGATGACCCGCAAGAAGGCGGTCGAGTCGATCTCGATCGAGTTCAGCAAGGCGGGCTGACGCGGCGAACGGGCGGCCGGCACCCCGGGGCGCCGGCCGCCCGTTGCCGTCACGGGACGGGCCGGCGCCCCCCGGTGACGTGTCCGACGGCCACCGTGGGCGCCGCCCGGTCCATCCCGGGTTCCGGGCAGGTCAGGGGCGCGAAGCGCAAGATCGCGGGGGCGGTCGGGAGGAACGGGGGAGAGGCGACTCACCCGGACGGGGGATCGGGTCGATCCGCCGGGTAACTGGCTTTTCGCTGTGAGTGCGGAAAACGCGCCGACAAGGACTTGACGGCAGGAACCGGGCGGCGCAAGATGCTTCGTGCGGGAGGGCGTCTCGCCGGAGACTTTGAGTTCTTGCGACCCAACGCCGGAGGCGTTGTGCGAGTGTCCCTCCCGACCAACGTCCGATCGGGCCAGCGGTTAAATCGCTGGCCCGATCGTCGTTTCCGGGCCACCCTCGGGGCATGAGCATCACGATCGCGCCGATCGACGCCGCCGACCAGGCCGCGATCGATGCGGCCTACCGGATCGGGGCGGCGGCCAACGACGTCGACCTGCCGGACTTCCCGCCCTTCTGCCGGCGGCGCTTCGAGGCCGCGATCCGGCACCCGATGCCCGGCAACGCCGCGATCTGGGCGCTGGCCCGGCTCGACGGCGTGCCGGCCGGCTACCTCGCGCTGGACCTGCCGCAGCTCGACAACACCGAGAACGCCACCGCCGACCTGATCGTGGACCCGGCCCACCGGCGTCGCGGGGTGGGCCGGGCGCTACACGAGCACGCCGTACGGCTGCTGCGCGAGCGGGGCCGCAAGCGGGTGCTGGGGATGGCGGTCGCCGCGCTGCCCGGCGGCCCGCCCCGGCCCGAGGCCGGCGCCGCCTTCGCCGCGTCGACCGGCGCGCAGCCGGCGCTGGCCGAGATCCGCAGCCGGCTCGACACCACCCGGCTCGACCACGACGGGCTGGACGCCGCGCTGGCCGACGCCCGCACCCGGGCCGACGGCTACCGCGTCCTCCGCTGGCAGGGGAGCACCCCCGACGAGCACGTCGCCGACATCGCCTACCTCGACGGCCGGCTGATGGCCGACGCGCCCCTCGGCGACGTGGAGTGGGAGCCCGAGCGGATCGACGTCGAACGGGTCCGCGGCATCGAGCGGGCGCTGGAGGCACGGGGGCGGCGGCGCTACCACACGGCGGTGCGCCACGAGGCGTCCGGCCGGGTGGCCGCCTGGACCCTGCTCGACGTGGGCCCCTCCGCCGACTGGCACGCGTTCCAGCAGATCACCATCGTCGACCCCGCTCACCGGGGGCACCGGCTCGGCCTGCTCGTCAAGATCGAGAATCTGCGGCACCTGCTCGCCCACGAGCCGGCGGTACGCGCGATCGACACCTTCAACGCGGCCGAGAACAGCTACATGATCACGATCAACGAGCAGCTCGGCTTCCGCCGGGTCGACGGCTGGACCGACTGGCAGCTCACGATCTGAGTTGTGACACGGCCCTACTGATCCTGGGGCTTCCTGTTGCATGATGGCGGGCATGACGGAGACCCCGCACCCCCTGTACGACAGGCACGCCGACACCCTGACCCGTGCGCTGACCGCGATCACGGAGCGCGGGTACTGGTCCGCCTACCCCGAGTCGCCCAGCCCACGGGTCTACGGCGAGACCGCCGCCGCCGACGGCAAGGCCGCCTTCGAGGCGTACCTCGGCGGCGACTTCCCCCTCGACCAGCCGGGCGCCGGCAACCGGGTCGCCACCGAGACCAGCCCGTTCGGCGTCGAGCTGGGCGTCCGCTACCCGCACGCCGGGGCCGACGAGCTGGTCGCCGCCGCCTCCGCCGCACTGCCGAGCTGGCGCGACGCCGGCCCGCAGACCCGGGTGGGCGTCTGCCTGGAGATCCTCGACCGGCTGCACAAGCACATCTTCGAGCTGGCCAACGCGGTGCAGTTCACCAGCGGCCAGGCGTTCGTGATGGCCTTCCAGGCCGGCGGCGCGCACGCGCTGGACCGCGGGCTGGAGGCGGTCGCCTACGCGTACGCGGAGATGACCCGTCACCCGGGGACGGCGGGCTGGGAGAAGGCCGCCGGCAAGGGCGACCCGCTGCGGATGACCAAGACCTTCCACGTGGTGCCCCGCGGCGTGGCGCTGGTGATCGGCTGCAACACCTTCCCGACCTGGAACTCGTACCCGGGGCTGTTCGCCTCGCTGGTCACCGGCAACCCGGTGGTGGTCAAGCCGCACCCGCGCGCCGTGCTGCCGCTGGCCATCACCGTCCGGTACGCCCGGGAGGTGCTCGCCGAGGCCGGCTTCGACCCGAACCTGGTGCTGCTCGCCCCCGAGACCCCCGGCGAGAAGCTCGCCTCCACGCTGGCCCTGCACCCGGCCGTGAAGATCGTCGACTTCACGGGTTCCACCGAGTACGGCGACTGGCTGGAGGCCAACGCCCGGCAGGCGGCGGTCTACACCGAGAAGGCCGGCCTGAACACGGTGGTGGTCGACTCCACCGACGACTTCGCCGGGATGTGCCGCAACCTCGGCTTCACGCTGACCCTCTACAGCGGCCAGATGTGCACCACCTCGCAGAACATCCTCATCCCCGCCGAGGGGATCGCCACCGACCAGGGGCACAAGAGCTTCGACGAGGTGGCCGGCGGGATCGCCGCCGCGATCGGCAAGCTCACCGCCGACCCGGCGCGCGGGGTGGAGCTCACCGGCGCGATCGTCAACGACGGGGTGCTGGAGCGCCTCGACGAGGTCACCAAGGTCGGCGAGACGGTGCTGGAGTCGCGTACGGTCGAGCACCCGGCCTTCCCCGGCGCGGTGGTCCGCACCCCGACGCTGGTCAAGCTGGCGGCCGACGACACGGCGACCTACTCGAAGGAGTGGTTCGGGCCGATCTCGTTCGCCGTCGCGACCGACTCGACGGCGCACAGCCTGGAGATCCTGCGGTCGACGGTCGGCGAGAAGGGCGCGCTCACCGCGGCGGTCTACTCCACCGACGAGGCGGTCCTCGACGCGGCCGAGGCGGCGGCGATCGAGGTCGGGGTGCACCTGTCCTGCAACCTGACCGGCGGGGTCTTCGTGAACCAGTCGGCGGCCTTCTCCGACTTCCACGGCAGCGGCGCGAACGCGGCGGCCAACTCCGCGCTCACCGACGGCGCCTACGTGGCCAACCGGTTCCGCATCGTGCAGTCCCGTCGGCACGCCTGAGTCGCGGTTGGGGTTTCCGGGGCGGGCCGCCCCGGAAACCCAGCCGTGTCAGGCGGCGCGGCGCATCTGGAGTTCGGTGAGCGCCGGCACGGTGGGGTGCGGCACGCGCACGCCGGTGTCGACGAAACCCAGCCGCCGGTAGGCGCGGTAGGCCCGGTCGTTGCCGACCACCACCTCCAGCATCAGCTCGGGCCGGCCGCACTGCCGGGACCAGGCGGCCACCGCCTCGACCAGCTCGCCGAGCAGGCCGGTGCCGCGCCAGGACGGGGTGACGTAGACGGCGTAGACGACGGTCAGCCCGGGCTCCTCCGGGGTCACCGTGCCCCCGGCGTGCCCGACCAGCCGGCCGCCCGGGTCCGCGACGAACTGCGCGGTGTCCGCGCCGGCCGACACGTACGCGATCCGGGCCGCGTAGTCGGCGTGCGGCCGGGCCGCCGCGTTGGCGAGGGTCTCCAGGAAGGCCAGCGGCGCGTCGGCGAGCATCTCCAGCCGCAGCGCCCGCATCCGGGCGGCGTCCCGGGGCCGGACCCGCCGGATCTCCGCGTGCCGGGCGTCCGCCGACCCCCGCCCCGGCCCGTCCGGCGTCCTCGTCATGCCGAATGCCTACCACAACGACGGATGACGATGCCCCTCGATCGGAATATGCCCGATTTGGGGTCGTGCGCCGTCGTCACGCCTCGTGTAGCGTGCGATTTCGGTCACCGAATGCAGCGGCCTCCCCCGACCGCCGGTTCGGTGGTCCTCCGGTGCCGGTCCGCCGGTCTCCGGGGTTGTGGAACGCCGTGCAGAGTGAGGAAGTGGACCGTGGCACAGGGCACCGTTAAGTGGTTCAACGCCGAAAAGGGCTACGGCTTCATCGCCGTCGACGGCGGGCAGGACGTCTTCGTCCACTTCTCCGCGATCGAGATGGACGGCTACAAGGCGCTGGACGACGGCCAGCGGGTGGAGTTCGAGATCGCCCAGGGTCAGAAGGGGCCCCAGGCCGAGCGCGTACGCGTCATCGCCTGACCCCCGTCCGCCACGGACCGGGCGGGTGGTCCGCTTGCTTCTGTAGGACCATGCCTCGCGTCCGGCTCGGCCGCCTGCGAGGCACGGCGTGCCCCGTCTGGTCCGTGGCGTGGTACCCCGGACTGCGGTGCGGGCGCCAGGCAGGGAAGATCGTGAACCGGTTCAGCCGTCGCTGAGGAGGGTTCATGTCCGACCAGCCGCCCCAGGCCACGCCCCCGTCGGGGGATCCCGACCCCGCCACGGCCGGCGACGCGAGCGCGCCGCAGCCGCAGGGGTGGGTCTTCCCGCCCACCGGCGGGTTCCCGGCCGGCTCCGGCCCGTACGGCGGGCAGCCGTGGTATCCGGGCGCGCCGGTCGCGTACCCGGGCGCGCCGGTCGTGTATCCGGGGCAGCCGGTCCACGGGTGGTACCCGCCCGGCCACGGCCTCGACCCCGCCGACCCGCTGGTCACCCCGCCCGGCGGAGGCGTGAACGGCTGGTTCGCCCGGTGCGTCGGCGCGGTGCGCCGGGGCTGGAAGACACTGCTGCCGATCCTGCTGCTCACCCAGGTGCTGCCGGCCGTGGTGCTGTCGGTGCTCGCGCTGGTGGTCGACCCGTCGGCCCGGTGGAACGAGTCGATGGCCGACGACCCGGCCGCGCTGCCCGACACCTTCCTGGCCGACCTGGGCACCATGATGGCCGTGCTGATCGGCGGCGCCCTGGTCTTCGGCCTGGTGCAGAGCCTCGGCTGGGCCGCCGGCACCTGGGTGGTCGCCCGGCAGGCGGCCGGCCAGCCGGTGACCGTCGGCGCCGCGCTGGGCCACGGCCTGCGTCGGGCGCCGGGCCTCTGGGGCTGGACCCTGCTGATGAGCGTGATCATCGGGCTCGGGGTCTGCTTCTGCGTCATCCCCGGCATCTACTTCGCCTTCGCGCTGAGCATGGCCGGCCCGGTCTACCTCTTCGAGCGGCAGCACCCGATCGGCCGCTCGTACCGGATGTTCCACGACCGGCTGGGCCTGCTGCTCGGCCGGGTGGCGCTCGTCGCGGCGGCGGTGATCGTCGGGGGCGGGGCGGCCGGCCTGGTGGAGGGCATCGGCTCGCTGCCGTTCGGCGTCACCCCGCTGGAGTCGCCGGGCACGGCGGTGGGCGCGATCGCGGTGGCGGTGCTCGGCGGCGTGCTGGGCCTGCCCGCCCACCTCGCCCAGCTGGTCGGCCTGGTCGTCACGTACGCCGAGCAGCGCGCCCACGAGGGGCCGGTGGACAGCGCGCGGCTGGCCGGTGAACTCGGCTGAGCGGGGCGGGCGTGCTTGCACTCGGCAGGGGAGAGTGCTAAACAAGTCATTGGCACTCGCACACCGTGAGTGCCAATGGTCGGGGCGGTAGGGCCACGGCCGCACGGGCGTCCACACGCCGGTGCGGCACATGGCCGGTCGTCGCGGGCTATCCGGCCCGGCCGAGGAGACGTCGTCGTCGCCAGGTGGCGACGTCCCCAAGGTGCGTACACCAGGCGGCCCATCCGGGACACAACCTCCGGGTGGCCCGTGAGTGTCCAGGAGGACAACGCCGTATGGCCAAGATGATCGCGTTCGACGAAGAGGCGCGCCGGGGCCTCGAGCGGGGCATGAACCAGCTCGCCGACGCCGTGAAGGTGACCCTCGGCCCCAAGGGCCGCAACGTCGTGCTCGAAAAGAAGTGGGGTGCCCCCACCATCACCAACGATGGTGTGAGCATCGCCAAGGAGATCGAGCTCGAGGACCCCTACGAGAAGATCGGCGCCGAGCTGGTCAAGGAGGTCGCCAAGAAGACCGACGACGTCGCCGGTGACGGCACGACGACGGCGACCGTCCTGGCCCAGGCCCTCGTCCGCGAGGGTCTGCGCAACGTGGCAGCCGGTGCCAACCCGATGGCCCTGAAGCGGGGCATCGAGGCCGCCGTGGCCAGCGTCTCGGAGGAGCTGTCCAAGCTCGCCAAGGACGTCGAGACCAAGGAGCAGATCGCCTCCACCGCCTCCATCTCCGCCGGTGACAGCACCGTCGGCGAGATCATCGCCGAGGCGATGGACAAGGTCGGCAAGGAAGGCGTCATCACCGTCGAGGAGAGCAACACCTTCGGCCTGGAGCTGGAGCTCACCGAGGGTATGCGCTTCGACAAGGGCTACATCTCGGCCTACTTCATGACCGACCCGGAGCGCATGGAGGCCGTCTTCGACGACCCCTACCTCCTGATCGTCAACAGCAAGATCTCGTCGGTCAAGGACCTGCTCCCGATCCTCGAGAAGGTCATGCAGTCGGGCAAGCCGCTGCTGATCATCGCCGAGGACATCGAGGGCGAGGCCCTGGCCACCCTGGTCGTCAACAAGGTCCGGGGCACCTTCAAGTCGGTCGCCGTCAAGGCGCCGGGCTTCGGTGACCGCCGCAAGGCCATGCTGGCCGACATCGCCATCCTCACCGGTGGCCAGGTCATCAGCGAGGAGGTCGGCCTCAAGCTGGACGCCGTCGGCCTCGACATGCTGGGCCGCGCCCGCAAGGTCGTGGTGACCAAGGACGAGACCACCATCGTCGACGGTGCCGGCGACGCCGAGCAGATCCAGGGCCGGGTCAACCAGATCCGGGCCGAGATCGACAAGAGCGACTCCGACTACGACCGCGAGAAGCTGCAGGAGCGGCTGGCCAAGCTGGCCGGCGGCGTCGCGGTGATCAAGGTCGGCGCGGCCACCGAGGTCGAGCTGAAGGAGCGCAAGCACCGCATCGAGGACGCCGTCCGCAACGCGAAGGCCGCCGTCGAGGAGGGCATCGTCCCGGGTGGTGGCGTCGCGCTGGTGCAGGCCGGCAAGACCGCCTTCGACAAGCTGGACCTGACCGGCGACGAGGCGACCGGCGCGCAGATCGTCAAGATCGCGCTGGACGCCCCGCTGCGGCAGATCGCCGTCAACGCCGGCCTCGAGGGCGGCGTGGTCGTCGAGCACGTCCGCAACATCGAGCCGGGTCACGGCCTCAACGCCGCCAACGGCGAGTACGTCGACCTGCTGGCCGCGGGCATCATCGACCCGGCCAAGGTGACCCGTTCGGCGCTGCAGAACGCCTCGTCGATCGCGGCGCTCTTCCTCACCACCGAGGCCGTCGTGGCGGACAAGCCGGAGAAGGCCCCGGCCGCCCCGGCTGGTCCGGGTGGCGGGGACATGGACTTCTGAGTCCAGTTCCACGTACGCCGGAAGGGGCGGGCCGCGTCAGCGGTCCGCCCCTTCCGCCGTCAGGTCGGCAGTGGCCGTTGGTTGCGTCTCTTCTGCGCCCGGCCGTACGGCTGCGGGATCTGGACCGGCTCGTCGACCAGCGTCACCGGCTCGTCGGTCGGCTCGTCGGCGCCGCTCATCTCCGCCTGCTGCTCGGCGTCGCCGTAGTCGAGCCGGTCGAACGGCAACGGGCCGGGGCGTTCGTCGTCCGTGGTCATGGCTGCCTCCTCTACCGAAACGGTAGGGGGCGTCGATCAAAGATGGGGGCGAATGGGGTTATCGACGTCTATATCCCCTTCGCCCCCTTCCGTCACTCCCCGAGCGTCCTGCGGTACAGGAAGAAGACCCGCTCGATCCGGGCGCCCGCGCTGCCCGAGTAGAACGGCACCGGCCCCACCCAGCCGATCTGCGCCGCCGTCACGCCCGCCGCCCGCTGGTCGCGCAGGCAGCGGCGCAGCAGCACCCCGCCGATCCCCGAGCCCTCCGCCGCCGGGGCGGTGCCCATCGGCCCGAACCAGCTCGGCCGGGACGACCCGTACGCGGCGAAGCCGAGCACCTCGCCGTCGCGCTCGGCCAGGTGGCAGCCCGCCCCTTCCCGGCCCACCGAGCCGGCCAGCTCCGCATCCCAGGCACCGCCGAACGTGGCGCGGGCGAACTCCGCCAGCGCCGGCAGGTCGGCCGGCTCGGCGCGGCGGACCGAGACGCCCCGGCCGGCAAGCCGTGCCTCCGCCGCCTCCGTGGAGCGCAACGCGGGGGAGTCGTCGTACGACAGGTCGGCGGTCATGTTCCACGCCGTCCGGTCCTGCCGGTAGCCGAGCGCCAGCGCGGCGCAGACCGCCGGGGTGTAGCGCACGTCGATCCCGGGCCAGGCGTAGTACGGCGGGTTGCCCGCCAGCAGCACCTCGGCCGCGCCGAGACCGGCCAGGGTCCGCTCGGCGGACGACAGCAGCGCCCGCCCGACGCCCCGGCGCCGGTGGTCGGGGTGCACCGCCACGAGGTCCACGTGCCCGAGCCCGGCGTCCCGCCCCGACAGGGAGCAGACCAGCGCCCCGACCAGCTCCGCCCCCCGGTACGCGCCCAGCGCGACGACCGGCCGGTCGGCGGCCGCCCGGGCCCAGAGCGCGGCCACGAGGGCCGGCGCCTCGGCGGCGTCCTCGGGCAGGTCCAGCGCCCGGCGGCACAGCTCCACCACGGCGGGCGCCCGGTCGGCGGTCAGCTCGACGATCTCCGCATCCATGGTCGCCGACCCTAGAGCACGGGGTGCGGGGGAGGGCAAGGGCCGCTCACCCGCGGGCCACCCGCACCGCCGCGTACGCGTCGACCAGGCCGGCGCCGGTGATGTTCGCGTCGCCGCCGCAGGTCTCCGTCCGGGAGGCGTACGTCGCCTCGGCCGGGGTCGCCGTGTCCCGCAGGATCTGCCGGGTGCGCGGCAGGTCGCCCACCAGCGCCGGGTTGGCCGACCACATCAGCGCCACGACACCGGCCACCTGCGGGGTCGCCATCGAGGTGCCGCTCATGGTGGCGTACCCGCCGCCGGGCATCGCCGACAGCACCTCCTCGCCGGGGGCGACCAGGTCCGGCTTCGCCGCCCCCGGCACCGGTCCACGGGACGAGAAGTCGGTGACCCGGCGCCGCTGGTCCACCGCGCCGACGGTCAGCACGTCCGCGTACGGCGCGGGCGGGTCGTCGATCGAGCCGCAGTACGGGCCGGTGTTGCCGGCGGCGGCGACGACCAGGATGCCGGCGGCCTCCAGCGCGGCGGTGGCCGGCCGGAGTGCGCGCGGGTCGCAGCCCTCGATCGGCGGGCAGCCCCACGAATTGGTGAGGATTTCCGGGGCGCGCGCCGGGCGCCCGTCCGTGAACGGATTCCCGCCGGGCGGGAAGGGCGCCAACATGAACTGGAGGCAGTCCAGGTAGTACCCGGGGTTGCCCAGGTTGCGGTCCAGGTTGACGCAGCCCACCCACTGCGCGCCCGGGGCCACCCCGATCCCCCCTCGGCCCACCGCGCTGCCCACGGTGTGCGTGCCGTGTCCGCCCTGGTCGGTCGGGGAGCGGGTGCCGTCCCACGGGTCGTACCAGGAGTCGTCGCCGCCCCGGAAGCCGGCGGCCAACGCCGGGTGCCCGCCGTCCACCCCGGAGTCGGAGCTGCCCACCACGATCCCGGAGCCGTCCACCCCGAGCTGCGACCAGACGCGGTCCGCGCCGAGCATCCGGACGTTCCACTCCGGGCCGGCCGGCGCGGGCGCGGTGCCCCGACTGCGGCCGGCCGGCGCGGGCAGCGGCCGCACCCGCTGGCTGACCAGCACCCGGGCCACCTCCGGCCGGCGGGACAGCCAGGCCCGCACCGCCGGCCCGCCGTCCACCTCGACGGCGTTGACCAGGTAGTAGGGGGTGTGGTCCAGCCGCAGCCGGCGCAGGTCCCGGCGCAGGTCGGCCTGGGTCCGCTCGGCGGTGTCGACCAGCCGCCGGTAGACCTCGCCGGCCCGCGCGTCCCGGCCGGCCCGCCCGGCCGTCGCCGGCACCCCGTTCAGGTCGGCCTGCTCGCGCAGCACCACGAACAGCCGCTCGCCGTGCAGGCCGGGCTGGCCCGCGCCGACGGCCACCGCGCCGACCGCGACCAGCAGGGCCGCGGCGGTCACCCCGGCCACCCGCCGGCTCGGCCGCCGGCCGCGGGGCCGGGCCAGCAGCACGCCGTACGCCACGGCGAGCACGGCCGCGACGGCGAGTCCGGCGCCGGCGGCGGCCGCCACCCAGAACGGCACGTCGCGGGTGTTGGCCAGGACGAGGGTGATCTCCTCGGGATCGGTGAAGGCCAGCGGGCCGAAGACGGCGAGCCCGACCAGCCAGCGGGTGGCGGCGCGGACCCCGGCCCGCCCGCCCGGCTCACTTCCGCCCGGCTCACCTCCGGTGGTGCCCGACGGGCCGGCCAGGGCGGTGCCCGACGGGTCGGCCGGGGCGGTGCCCGGCGGCGCGGCCGGGGTGGCGTCGGCCGGGCGGCGGGCCGCCGCGTGCAGGGCGGCCAGCGCGAAGCCGGCCGGCGGCAGGGTCAGCAGCAGGGGCAGTTGCGCCCCGGACTGCCCGACCCCGGCGGCGAGGACGAGCAGCGCGACCCCGGCGACCAGCCCGCCGACCAGCACCAGCCGGGCCGGCCGGGGCGGCTCGCCGACGGCGAAGCGGGACCAGAAGACGTCGTCCAGCAGCGCCCCGGCCAGCACGCCCAGGGCGGCGGCGGCGAGCCCGGCGAGCACCGTCTCCAGCAGCCCGCCGAGCGCCCCCAGCCAGACCCACGGCAGCAGCAGCGCCAGCCCGCCGGCCACCCCGAGCAGGGTGGCGGTCGGGGCGGAGGGCCGGCGCGGGGCGGCGCGGCGGGCGAGCGCCCGCAGGACGAGGGCGGCCAGGGCGGCCGTGGCGGCGAGCGCCGCGAGGTACGCCTCGTGGTGCACCGGCGGGAGCGCCCGGAGCAGCCCCAGCGCGCCGAACCCGAGTGCCGCGGCCAGCCAGGCCCGGCCGGTGGCGCGGACCGCCGCCGAGCGGGGCAGCAGGGCGAGCGGAAGCGCGGGCGCGCCGACCAGCAGCACGGTGAACAGCACCGTCGCCGGCCAGAGCCACACCACGCGGTGCAGCCCGGAGGCCAGCACGATCTGGTCGGCCAGCCACCCGCCGAGCTGGCTGACCACCACGACCCCGACCGTCCAGCAGCCGGCGACCGCCGCCGCCACCACGGGCCACGGACTCGACCGGGCCGGCGCGGCCGGCGGGAGCGGGGCGGGCTGACCAGCGGGGAACGGGGGGCCGATCTCCATTCCTCAGACAGTACGGCGCGGACGGTGTGTGCCGCCGGTGTGGCCGTGACGGTTACCGTGGACGGGTGCGCGACCCCAACGTGTCCCGAACCGAGGCCAGCCAGCTCTCCCCTGAGCGCCGGGCCACCGACCTGCGCCGCCTGCGGGCCGAACGCTTCGACGTGCTGGTCATCGGCGGTGGGGTGACCGGGGCGGGCGCCGCCCTCGACGCGGCCTCGCGGGGGCTGAAGGTGGCCCTGGTGGAGGCGCGCGACTACGCCGCCGGCACCTCCAGCCGCTCCAGCAAGCTGATCCACGGCGGCCTGCGCTACCTGGAGCAGCTCGAGTTCCACCTGGTGCACGAGGCGCTCACCGAGCGCGGCCTGCTCGCCACCCGGCTCGCCCCGCACCTGGTGCGGCCGGTGCCCATCCTGGTCCCGCTGCCCGGCGGGCGCGGCGCGCGCGACCTGCCCGGCCGGCTGTTCCGCCGCTCCTACTACGGCGCCGGAGTGGCGGCGTACGACGCCTTCGCCGGGATCTTCGGCGGCGGCCGGGGCATGCCGCTGCACCGCCACCTGACCCGCGAGGGCGCCCGCCGGGTCTTCCCCAGCCTGCGGCCCGACGCGCTGGCCGGCGCGATCCGCTACTACGACGGGCAGGTCGACGACGCCCGGCTGGTGGTGACCCTGGCCCGCACCGCGGCCAGCCTCGGCGCGACCGTGGTGCCCAGCGCCCGGGCGGTCGGGCTGATCCGGCAGGCCCGCGAGGTCACCGGCGTCCGGGTCCGCGACCTGGAGGCGCCGGCCGGCTCCCCGGACGCCGAGTTCGAGGTGCGCGCCCGCACCGTCATCGCCGCCACCGGCGTGTGGAGCGACGACATGTCCCGGATGCTGAACGACGTCGGGCTGCGCCCCGGCATCCGCGTCCGGGCCTCCAAGGGCGTGCACCTGGTGGTGCCCCGCTCGGCGATCACCGGCGAGGCGGGGCTGATCCTGCGTACGGCGACCAGCGTGCTCTTCGTCATCCCGTGGGGCGGGCACTGGATCATCGGCACCACCGACACCGACTGGCGGCTCGACCGGTCCCACCCGGCCGCCTCCGCCCGGGACATCGAATACCTGCTGGAGCAGGTCAACACCGTGCTGGACCGGCCGCTCACCACGGCCGACATCGAGGGCGTCTACGCCGGTCTGCGGCCGCTGCTGGCCGGCGAGGCCGACTCCACCTCGAAACTGTCCCGCGAGCACGCCGTCTTCGAGCCGATGCTCGGGCTGCTGCTGGTCGCCGGCGGCAAGTACACGACGTACCGGGTGATGGCCTCGGACGTGGTCGACCGGGCCGCCCACCGGCTCGGCGCCGTACGCCCCTCGCGTACCGCCGACCTGCCGCTGCTGGGCGCGGACGGCTACCCGGCGATGTGGCGGGGCCGGGCGGACCTGGCCCGCCGGCACGGGATGCCGGTCGGGGTGGTCGAGCACCTGCTGGAGCGCTACGGCACCCTCACCCTGGACCTGCTCGCGTTGGTCGACGCCGACCCGCTGCTCGCCTCCCCGCTGGCCGGCGCTCCGGAATACCTCGCGGCCGAGGTGACGTACGCGGCCCGGGCGGAGGGGGCGCTGCACCTGGAGGACGTGCTCACCCGGCGGACCCGGATCTCCTTCGAGACCGCGCACCGCGGTCTGGAGTCGGCCGGGCACGCCGCCGAGCTGATGGGCGCGGTGCTCGGTTGGGACGAGG
The DNA here is from genome assembly GCF_040679695.1 of Micromonospora sp. NPDC052213. Classification (NCBI taxonomy): domain Bacteria; kingdom Bacillati; phylum Actinomycetota; class Actinomycetes; order Micromonosporales; family Micromonosporaceae; genus Micromonospora; species Micromonospora sp. NPDC052213. The sequence continues at coordinate 52,587 of NZ_JBFAVI010000002.1, read as the reverse complement.
CCACCCGGGCCCGCGAGGTGGAGCACTACCGGGCCAGGGTGGAGGCGGAACGCCAGTCCCAGCTGATGCCCGACGACGCCACGGCGGACGCCGCCCGGCTCGGCGCGCCCGACGTCCGGGGCTTCGCGGCAGACCGCGGCTCGGACGACGATCCCGTCGAACTGCCGTCGTCGTCCCGCTGACCGATCCCCAACCCCTACCTTCGGCGGCCGACCGCGGTGACCCGCCGCCCCCGCGGCTCCGCCGCGCGTCGCCCCGCCGGCGCCCCCGGGCGGGGCCGGTCAGAGGACCTTGCCGGGGTTGAGCAGGCCGGTCGGGTCGAGCGCGGCCTTGATCGCCTGGTGCACGGCGACGCCCACCGGGCCGATCTCGCGGGCCAGCCAGTCCCGCTTGAGCAGGCCCACGCCGTGCTCGCCGGTGCAGGTGCCGCCCAGCTCCAGGCCGAGTCTCATGATCTCGTCGAAGGCGCGCCGGCCGCGTTCCAGGCTCGCCGGGTCGGCCCGGTCCACCACGATGTTCGGGTGCATGTTGCCGTCGCCGGCGTGCCCGACGACGCCGATCGGCACGTCGCATTCCGCCGCGATCCGGGCCACCCCGTCCAGTAGCGCCGCCAGCGCGCCCCGGGGCACCGCCACGTCGTCGATGACCAGGCCGCCGTTGCCGCCCGGGTAGGCGTCCGCGGCGAACCTCTCCATGGCCGGGTGCGCGAGCCGGCGGGCCTGCAACAGGGCGGCCGCCTCCACGGCGTCGGTGGCCGCGTAGACCTCGTCGGCGCCGGCCGCCTCGCAGACCGCGGCCAGCCCGGCCAGCTCGTCGGCCGCCCGGCCGCCGGTGTCGGCGGCGGCCAGCAGCAGCGCCTGCGCGTCCGTCCGCAGGCCCATCGGCCGGTACGCCTCGATCGCCCGCAGGTGGGTCTGGTCCAGCAGCTCCAGCAGGCTGGGGGAGAGGCCCCGGGCGGCGATCTCGGCGACGGCCGCGCCGGCCGCGGCGGTGGACGGGAAGACCGCCACCATGGTCAGCGACTCCGCCGGGGCGGGCCGCAGCGCGACGGTCACCTCGGTGATCACGCCCAGGGTGCCCTCGGAGCCGACGAAGAGCCGGGTGAGGTCGTACCCGGCGACGCCCTTGGCCGTGCGGCGGCCGGTGCGCAGCACCTCGCCGGAGGCGAGCACCACCTCCAGGCCGAGGACGTACTCGGTGGTGACGCCGTACTTGACGCAGCACATGCCGCCCGCGTTGGTGGCGACGTTGCCGCCGATGGTGGAGGACTCCCACGAGCCGGGGTCGGGCGGGTACCACAGCCCCTGCTTCGCCACCGCGGCGGCGAGCGTCGCGTTGACCACGCCGGGCTGCACCACGGCGATCCGGCTCACCGGGTCGATCTCCAGGATGGCGTCCATCGCGACCGTGCTGAGGACCACCGCGCCGTCGACCGCGTTGGCCGCGCCGGCCAACCCGGTCCGCGCCCCCTGCGGCACCACCGGCACGCCGTGCCGGGCGGCCGCCCGCAGCACGGCGGAGACCTGGGCGGTATCGCGGGGACGGACGACCACCAGGGGCGTGCCGGCGGCGCAGAGGTCCGCCTCGTCCCGTTCGTGCATCCGGAGCAGGTCCGGGTCGGTCAGCACGGCGTCGTCGCCGAGCGCCGCCCGCAGGTCGTCGAGGAGAGGGGGTCCGGCCATGCCGCCGAGGCTACGGTCGGCCGCGCGCGACCGACAACCGGCCCGCGCACCGGGTACCTTGGCCGGCATGCTCTACCTGGACCGGCCCGCCTGGCCGTGGCGGGGGCGGCTCTGGTCCCACCTGATCAGCGACGTCTCCCACGCCGAGGTGCACGCCTTCGCCGAGGCGCTGGGGGTGCCCCGCCGGGGTTTCGACCGGGACCACTACGACATTCCCGCCGAGCGGTTCGCCGCGGCGGTCTGGCTGGGTGCCCGGGTGGTGCCGAGCCGGGAACTCGTGCGCCTGCTCCGGCAGGCCGGCCTGCGCCGACCGAAGCACCTGACCCGCCCCCGCACCCCCGCCGCCCGCCCCTCCGGCGATCTTGCGGTTCCGGCCCTCCCCACGCGGTGACCCACGGCTCTCGCCAGGGCCGAAACTGCGCGGGGGTGGGGGCCGGGAGTCAGTGGAGGGTGGCCAGTTCGCGGGTGAGGTTGGCGCGGGCCCGGGCTTCCCAGCGGGTGGCCAGCGGCGGCAGCCGGAACAGGGCCGGCAGGGCGAGCAGCCCGGCGAGCACCCGGGCGCGGCCGGCCCGGAAGGCCGGGTCGGGCACGTGCGCGTACTCCCGGCGGATCGCGGCGGCGTAGTGGTCGTACGCCGCGGGTGGCGCGGCCAGGACGGCGAGGTCGGCGTCGCAGAGCAGCGCGCCGTCGGCGTCGCCCGGGTCGACGGCGTGCCCGGCGGTGAGCAGGACCAGCCGGCGGACCTCGGCCACGGCGTCGGCCGGCAGCCCCGACCGGGTGAGCAGGGCGTCGGCGAGCGCCGCGCTGTCCCGCTCGTTGGCGTCGCCCTCGGCGCGCGGATCGTAGATCGCGTCGTGGCACCAGGCCGCGAGGCGCACCAGGTCCGGCCGCGCGGCGGACGGCGCGTGCGCGTCGACCACGTCGAGGACGACGGTCAGGTGGGCGACCGTGTGGTAATGCCGGTGCGGTTCCCGCCAGCGCGCCAGCAGCTCCGCCCCGGCCCGGTCCCGCTCCGCCGCGTCGGTCGCCCCGGCGCCCCGGGCCGCCGCCCGCCACCGGTCGAGAAGGTCGGCCATGCGGCCGAGTCTGCCGCACCGCCGCCGACACGGAGGATTCACCCGCCCCGGTACGGGTAGTCCCCGCCATGGCCGTGGCCCGGGACCGTCGACTCTCGCTGGTGCGGCGCGCCATCCGCCGCGACGGCGGAACGGACATCGACGCGGCCCGCATCGCCGACGCGATGGAGAAGCTGCGGCACCGTGGCAGGGCGACCCTGCACGACCGGCTGCACCGGGTGCGGATGGCGTGGGGCCTGGCCGTGCAGGCCGGCCTCGCCGCCGGCCTGTCCTGGTGGGCGGCGCACAATCTGCTGGGCAACCCGGAGCCGGTGTTCGCGCCGATCTCCGCAGTCGGCACCCTCGCCGCCTCGGTCGGCCAGCGGCTCCGCCGCACGGTGGAGCTGATCCTAGGGGTGGCGATCGGGGTCGCCGTGGGCGACTTCCTCATCTACCTGGTCGGCACCGGGGCGTGGCAGCTCGGCCTCGTGGTGACCGGGTCGATCGTGCTGACCATCTTCGCCGGCGCCAGCGTGTCCATCGTCATCCAGGCAGCGGCCACGGCCGTGCTGATCGTCACGCTGAGCCCGAAGACCGCGAACCTGGAGATCCCCCGGTTCGTCGACGCGTTCGTCGGCGGCGGGATCGCGTTGCTGGTCACCTCGGTCCTGCTGCCGCTCAATCCGCTCCGGGTGATCAACCGGGCCGCCCGGCCGGCGCTGGACCTGCTCGCCGCCCAGCTCGACGACACCGCCGACGCCCTCCGCGAACGGGACCGGGACAAGGCCCAACGGGCCCTGGACCGGCTGCGCAACAACCAGGAGGAGCTGTCCACCTTCACCGAGGCGATCGAGGGGGCGAAGGAGACCGCCGTCCTCTCGCCGGCCCGGTGGCACCGGCGGGACGAACTCACCCACTACGCCGAGGCCGCCGACCCGATCGACCGGGCGATGCGCAACGCCGGCACGCTGATCCGGCGCGCGGTCACCATGATCGAGGACGAGGAGCCCGTGCCGGAGCCGATGCCGGATGCGGCGGCCCACCTCGCCGAGTCGGTACGTCTGCTCAAGCACGAGTTCGCCGTCGGCGAGGAGCCGGAGAAGGCACGGGAGCGGGCGCTGCGCGCGGTCAGCGAGGCCGGCCGGGCGTACGGCGAGGGGGTGGGCTTCTCCGGCAGCGTGGTGATCGCGCAGGTGCGCACCACGGCCAGCGACCTGCTGGTGGCCTCCGGGATCAGCCAGGAGGAGGCGAACCGCCTGGTCCGGGAGTCCTTCGGCGAGCAGGACACCCCGAGCGGACAGGCCGAGCCCGCCGCCGCCCCGAAGCCGCCCACCGCCCCGCCGGTCGGCTGACCCGCCGGCCCGCGGGTCAGCCGACCGGCGGCGGTCGTTCAGGCCGCCGCGGCGAGGGCGGCGAGCAGCCGGTCCACGTGTTCCGCCGTGCTGCCCAGGCCGACGCTCGCGCGCAGGGCGGTCGGCGGCAGGTCCCGCCGGCCGCTGCGCGCCGCCGCCTCGGCGAGCAGTCGCCGGGCCAGCGGGTGGGCGCAGAAGAGGCCGTCGCGCACCCCGATGTCGTGGTTGCCGGCCAGGTCCGCCGCCACGTCCGCCGAGTCCCGGCCGGCCACCACGAACGACACGATGCCCACCCGCGGCGCGTCCGGCCCGAAGGTGCGCAGCTCGACCACGTGCGGCAGGGCCGCCAGGCCGCGGCGCAGCCGGGCCAGCAGGGCCTGCTCGGCGTCGTGCAACGCCGCCCGGTCGGCCCCGGCCAGGGCGCCGCAGACCGCCGCGAGGGCGACCGCGCCGAGCAGATTCGGCGTGCCCGCCTCGTGCCGGGCCGGTCCGGTCGCCCAGCGTACGTCGTGGGTGGCCGCGCCGACGTGACCGGTGGCGCCCCCGCCGGCCAGGTACGGCGGCGCGGCGTCCAGCCAGTCCGCCCGCCCGACGAGCACCCCCGCGCCGAACGGCGCGTACAGCTTGTGGCCGGAGACCGCGAGGTAGTCGACGTCGAGGGCAGCGACGTCCACCGGCGCGTGCGGGGCGAGCTGCGCGGCGTCCACGGCGATCCGGGCCCCGTGCCGCCGGGCCACCCGGGCCAGCTCCGCCACCGGCCAGAGCTCGCCGGTCACGTTGCTCGCCCCGGTCACCGCGACGAGCACGGGCGGGCGGTGGTCGGCGCCGGGGCCCCCCGCCGCGCCCGGCCGGCGCAGCTCGGCGAGGGCGGCGGCCAGCGCCCGGACCGCCTCGGCCGGCTCCCGCGGCACCGGCAGCCGGACCGATCCGCGCGGCCAGGGCAGCAGGTTCGCGTGGTGCTCCCCGCCGAAGGTCACCACCGTGGTGCCGGCGGGCAGCACCCGGGCCAGCAGGTTCAGCGCGTCCGTGGTGTTGCGGGTGAAGATCACGTGGTCGCCGGCGCGGGCGCCGAAGAAGTCGCCGACGGTCTGCCGGGCGCGCTCGTAGGCGAGGGTGCAGCGCCGCGACAGCGCCCCCGCGCCGCGATGCACGCTGGCGTACCAGGGGAGCAGCTCGGCCACCGCGTCGGCGGCGGCCCGCGCGCACGGCGCGGTGGCCGCGTAGTCCAGGTTGACCTGGCCCGGCACGCCGAGCACGTCGAGCGGCCCGGCGGCCGCGGGCGGCGGCGCGGCCCGCGTCGGGTGCGGCGCGGGCGGGGGTACGAGGGTGACGGTCATCGGCCGACCTCCGGGTCCGGGGACCCCGGGTGGGCACACCGGGCGGGGTCCGCGCTTGCCCGGCACGCGAATCGGGCCGGGCCCGGTCATCACCCGGGGCACCCCACCGCGAACCTCGACGAGGGTTGCCGGCCAGCAAGCCGGGGCTTGACGCTGGCGCTCGTGACCTGCCGGCAGCATAGCGCGCGGATGCGCCCGGTCCAGCCGGCCGGGGGTGACTACGCTGACCGCATGGCCGACACCCCGCCCGGCGCACCCCTGCCGTCGTCGCCGACCGTGCCCGCCGTCCCGCCGTCGGGCGCGGCCGCTCCCCGGATGCCGCTGCGCCGGCTGGGCTGGCGGCGGGCCCTGGTGCTGGCCGGGGTCGTCCTGCTGATCGCCGCCTGCGCGGTGTTCATGGTCTTCACGCTCGGCGAGAGCCTCGGCGTGCAGGCGCTGCTGATCGGCCTGGTCGCGGCGATCCTGCCGGTTCCGGTGCTGGTGGGCTGTTTCCTCTGGCTCGACCGGTACGAACCGGAACCGCTGAAATACCTGATCTTCTGCTTCGCCTGGGGCGCGTTCGTCTCGACCGCCGCCTCGCTGACCGTCAACGAGTTCTCGTCCGGGCTCTTCGACGACTGGGGGCTGCCGACCGCGCTGACGGCGGTGCTGGTCGCGCCGTTCATCGAGGAGCTCACCAAGGCGCTCGGGCCGATCCTGCTGCTGATCTTCCGCCGACGGGAGATCTCCGGGATCACCGACGCCCTGGTCTACTGCGGGCTCTCCGCGATCGGGTTCGCCATGGTGGAGAACATCCTCTACCTGGGCGGCTACGGCTACGCCACCGGCGTCGAGCGGTACGGCCCGGCGACCGGCACGCAGCAGGTCATCGCGATCTTCATCGTCCGGATCCTGCTCTTCGGCTTCGCCCACCCGCTGTTCACCTCGATGACCGGGGTCGGGCTGGGCATCGCCGCCCGCACCGCCGACCGGCGCGTCCGGGTGCTCGCCCCGATCGCCGGCCTGCTGCTGGCGATGATGCTGCACGGCCTGTGGAACCTGCTGCCCACGCTCACCCAGGCCACCGGTGAGGCGTTGATCATGCTGTACGGCTTCATCGGCGTGATGGTGCCGATCTTCTTCGGCATGGTCGGGCTGGCCCTGTGGCTGCGGGCCTGGGAGGGGCGGCTCACCGAGCGCACCCTGCCGGACTACGTTCGGGCCGGCTGGCTGACCCCGCCGGAGGTGGCGGCGCTGAGCAGCCTGGGGCGACGGCACGCGGCCCGGGTGTGGGCCAAGCGGGTGGCCGGGGACGCCGGCGTGCGGGCCATGCGCGGCTACCAGTTCGCGGCGACCCGGCTGGCGCTGCTGCGCGACGGCGCGCTGCGCGGCCTGGACCGCAGGCCGGTGGACCGGGAACGGACGGCGCGGGAGGAACGGGAGCTGCTGGAGGCGATCGCCGCGTACCGGTCGTTCTTCGTGGGGAGGGATCCGCAGGCGCCGGCCGGGATCTGGGACGGGCACCGCTACCACCTGCGGTTCCCGGACGGCTCGCAGCGGACGGTCGAGGCGCCGGACGAGCCGGTGGTGCCGATCCCGGTGGTGCTCGCCCCGCCGCCCCCGGCCTTCCCCGCCGGCTACGGGGCCCCCGGCTACGGCCCGCCCGGCTGGCCCGGCGCGCGACCCGCGGGTCCCTGGCCGCCCGGCCACCACTGACTCCGGTCCCCGGCCGCCCGGCCACCACTGACCCGCTCCCGGCCGGCGGTCACCGCTGGGGCGGCGCCCCGGGTCGCTTCCTGGTGGCCCGGGTCGTCAGGTCATCAGGCTGGTGAGGAAGTCGCCGAGGCCCTGCGCCATCGCCATCAGCCCCGCCCCGATCGCCTTGAACATCTCGGCCGCGCCCTCGGGCCGGAACGCCATGAAGTAGATCAGGAACGCGACGCTTCCCCAGAGCAGCAGCTTCTTCACGAATACCGGCATCGTCCCTCCCCAGGGCCGGTGGTGCGGCTGGCTTCCCGGCCGGGAGCGCCGCAAACGACACCGGCGCCCGCAGCCGCGCGCGGCGGGGCGGGCGGGGAGGGCTCAGAGGTAGAGGCCGGTGGAGTTGTCCTCCACGCGCTCGGCGGCCACGGCGTGCACGTCGCGCTCGCGCAGCAGCACGTACCCGCGGCCGTGCAGCTCGACCTCCGAGCGGTCGTCCGGGTCGAACAGGACCCGGTCGCCCGAGACGATGGCGCGGACGTTCGGCCCCACCCCGACAGCGGTGGCCCAGGCGAGCCGCTTGCCCACGGCGGCGGTCGCCGGGATCACGATGCCGGCGGTGGAGCGGCGCTCACCCTCGCTCCCCTCCATCCGCACCAGCACGCGGTCGTGCAGCAGGCGGATCGGCAGGCCGGAGTCGAGATTCTTGTCGGCGGTCACGCCGGAAACGCTACCGTGTCCCGGTCGGGCGACCGTGAGCGGTTACGCGCCGGGGGCGGGGGGCACTGGGTGGCGGAACTGCCCTACGGTGGCGTGGTCGGACGTATCCTGTCCGCCCACCGGGGCGGGCACGGCCAGGTTCTGAAGCCAGGAGGTGCGCTTGAGCCGCTTCGAGCGGGTACGCGGACGGCTCCGTCGCGCGTACGAGTCGGGCCGGGAATCGGTGCGCCCCCGTCGTACGGACCCGGTCGACGCTTCCGAGCCGGCCGGGGTGGCCTCGCCGGCGTCCCCGGGGCCGGCGGCGGCGCCGTCGGCGACCGTGGTCGGGGCGGAGGCGCCGGCGGCGGTGCACACCTCCACCTCCAGCCGGGACGACGCCGACGTGCCGCACGGGCTGCGGATCGCCGCCGCCTGGTCGTGGCGGCTGATCGTGATCGGCGGCGTCGCCTGGGCGCTGATGAAGATCGTCGGCACCATCAAGATCGTGGTCATCCCGCTGGCGGTCGCGCTGCTGCTCTCGGCGCTGCTCGCGCCGGCCGTCGGCTGGCTGCTGCGGGCCCGCTTCCCCCGCTCGCTGGCGACGGCGGTGGTGCTGGTCGGTGGCCTGGCCGCGGTGATCGGCACGCTGACCCTGGTGGTGAACGAGTTCATCCAGGGCGTGCCGGAGCTGAGCAAGAAGTCGTCGGAGGGCGTCCGGCAGATCCAGGACTGGCTCAAGACGGGCCCGCTGCACCTCTCCGACGGCCAGCTCGACCGCTACATCGAAGAGGGCCAGAAGTGGGTCAACGACAACACCGAGAAGCTCACCAGCGGCGCCCTCTCCACGGCCGCGACGCTGGCCGAGGTGCTGACCGGCACGCTGCTGGTGCTCTTCGCCACCTTCTTCTTCCTGCGTGACGGCAACCGGATCTGGCGCTTCCTGGTCCGGCTGCTGCCGGTGGCCGCCCGTTGGAAGGTCGACGACGCCGGTCGGGCCTCCTGGTCGACCCTGGTCGCCTACGTACGCGCGACCGTGCTGGTCGCCTTCATCGACGCGGTCGGCATCGGCATCTTCCTGGTCGTCTTCGACATCCCGTTCGCCTTCCCGCTCGCCGCGCTGGTCTTCCTCGGGGCGTTCATCCCGATCGTCGGGGCGACCCTGTCGGGCGTCGTCGCGGTCCTGGTCGCGCTGGTCGACAGCGGCCTGGTGACCGCGTTGATCATCCTCGGCGTGGTGATCGGGGTGCAGCAGGTGGAGGGGCACCTCCTCCAGCCACTGATCATGGGGCGCGCGGTGGCCATCCACCCGCTCGCGGTGATCATCGGGATCGCGGCCGGCGTGGTCCTCGCCGGGATCACCGGCGCGCTCGTCTCGGTGCCGCTGATCGCCGTGCTGAACACGGCCGTCCGCCGGCTCGCCGCCCGCACCGTTCCGGACACCCCGCCCGACGCCGTCGTCGTCGCCTCCAAGGCCCCCTGACCCGCCGGGGCGGGTCAGACCTTGGCGAGGCGTTCGAGGGCGCCGCGGGCGACCTCCGGCCGGGTGGTGTACCAGAACGGCGGCAGCGAGCGGCGCAGGAAGGCTCCGTAGCCCCGCGCGGTCTCCAGCCGCGAGTCGAGCACCGCGACCACGCCCTTGTCGCCGGTCGACCGGATCAGCCGCCCCACCCCCTGCGCCAGCCGGACCGCGGCGATCGGCACGCTCACCGCGGCGAAACCGGACCCGCCGTTGGCGTCGACCGCGGCGGCCCGGGCCGCCGCGAGCGGCTCGTCCGGCCGGGGGAAGGGCAGCCGGTCGATGACCACCAGCTGGCAGGAGTCGCCCGGCACGTCGACGCCCTGCCACAGCGACATCACCCCGAACAGGCAGCTCGCCTTCTCCTCCCGGAACCGGCGCACCAGCAGCGGCAGCGCCTCCTCGCCCTGCAGCAGGACGGGCAGGTCGGTCCGCGCGCGCAGCAGCTCCGCCGCCTGCTGCGCGGCCCGTCGCGAGGAGAAGAGGCCGAGCGTACGCCCGCCGAGCGCGGTGACCAGCGCGAGCAGCTCCTCGCCGGCCGCGTCGGGCAGCCCGGAGACGCTGGGCCGGGGCAGGTGCGCGGCGACGTAGAGGATGCCCTGCCGCGCGTAGTCGAACGGCGATCCGACGTCGAGCGAGCGCCACCCGGGCCCCGACGTCGCCGGCACCCCCGGTGTGCCGGTCGCCGGCCCGGCCCCGGCGGTCGGCGTGGACCCGGCGCGGCCCGCCTGGTCGGAGCGGCCGGCGGCCCGGGCGGCCAGGGCCGCGGCGGCCGGTGACGGCGGGTCGGCCGGGGGCGCCTCCAGCCCGAGCGCCCGGGCCACCGTGTCGAACCGGCCGCCGAGCGTCAGGGTCGCCGAGGTGGCGACCACCGTGCGCTCGTCGTACAGGTGGGTGGCGAGGGTGCCGGCGACCGACAGCGGCGCGACCACCAGCGCGCGGCGGCCGGTGTTGTCGTTCTTCTCCACCCAGGCCACGTCGTGGTCGGCCTCTTCCAGCAGCCGCTGGGCGGTGGCGGAGAGCTCGTCGAGCACCGCTTTGGCCTGCTGCTTGCGCACCGGATCGGGGTCGTCGGCCTTGATCTCGCCGATGCCGTCGAGCGCCGCCCGGGTGGCCGCGTCGAGCAGGGTGCACGCCTCGCGCAGCGCGGCCGGCAACCCGGAGGTGATCCGCCCGGCCGGCGCCTCCGCCAGCCCGACCGCCAGGGCGTCGCCGGCCGCGGTGAGCGACTCGGCGGTATCCGGGCGCAGCAGTGGGCGGGCCCGCTTCGCGGAGCGGTCGATCAGTTCCGGCACCAGCTCGGCCTGGGCGGCCGAGGAGACGCGGTCGGCCAGCTCGTGCGCCTCGTCCACGATGAGCAGCTTGTGCGGCGGCACGATGTGCCGGCCGGCGAGCATGTCCACGGCCAGCAGGCTGTGGTTGGTGACGACGATGTCGGCCTCGCGGGCCCGGGCGCGGGATGCCTCGGCGAAGCACTCCGCGCCGAACGGGCAGCGGGCCGCGCCGACGCACTCCCGGGCCGGCATGGAGACCAGCCGCCACGCCTGGTCGTCGACGCCCGGGTCCAGCTCGTCCCGGTCGCCGGTGTCGGTCTTCTCCGCCCAGTCGCGCAGCCGCTGGATCTGCTTGCCGAGCCGCCCGGCCTCGCCGAGCCACTTCGTGCCGCCGCCGGGGCGCGCCGCCGGGGCGTCGAAGAGCGTGTCCTCCGGCTCGTCCTCCGTGGAGTTGTCCAGCCGGGCCAGGCAGAGGTAGTGGTGCCGCCCCTTGAGCACGGCGAAGGTGGGCCGGCGGCCGAGCACCGGCTCCACGGCGTCGGCGAGCCGGGGCAGGTCGTGGTCGACCAGTTGGGACTGCAACGCCAGGGTGGCCGTGGAGACCACCACCGGGCCGTCCACGGTCAGCGCCGGGGTGAGGTAGGCCAGCGACTTGCCGGTGCCCGTGCCGGCCTGCACGAGCAGGTGCTCGCGCGCCTGCACGCACTCCTCGATGGCGGTGGCCATCTGCTGCTGGCCCGGGCGCGCGGCGCCGCCGGGCACCGCGCCGACCGCGGCGGCGAGCAGCTCCGCCCCGCTCGGCCGGGAGCCCCGCCGGCGGCCTCCGGTGCGGGGCGAGGGGGCAACGGAACCGGTGGCGAGGCGCGGAGTCACCGTGCGACGGTACCCGCCGGCGCCGACACCGGCCGCGCCGATCCGGGCGTGGCGTCGTCACGGTACGGAATCCCACGGGCCGAGTCCGGTAATTTCCGTGCGGCGACCGATGGGCGGTATCGGTTAGGGTGCGACTCATGCCGAGCGACGTGGTCCGCGTGATCTACCGCAAGTACGACGGCAGCGCCCACCGCGACTACCCGGCCCGTCGGCTGGCCGAGGACGACCTCGGCGTCTGGCTCGGCGTCACCGAGGGCACGAAGTCGGTCTACCACGGCCGGCCGTCGGTCGAGCAGATCCCGTTCGTGCTCCTGGTGCCCCACCAGGGCTGGTGGACCGGCATGTTCAACCCGCCGCCGCGCACCAGCGAGGTCTACTGCGACATCGCCAGCCCGGCCCGCTGGGAGAGCGACCACACCGTCCACCTGATCGACCTGGATCTGGACGTGGTGCGCCGCCGGGCCACCGGCGCGGTCGAGCTGCGCGACGAGGACGAGTTCGCCGAGCACCGGGCCCGCTTCGGCTATCCGGACGACGTGGTGACGGAGGCCGAGGCGGCGGCCCGGTGGCTCCTCGGCGCGCTCGGCGACGGCACCGAGCCGTTCGCCACGTCGTACCGGAAGTGGCTCGCCCTGGTGGTCTGAGCCGGCGCGGTCGCCGTGGCCGGGGCGCGCCCGAGCGCCGCCACCGACACGGGGCCCACGGGGCACCGACGCGGCGTCCGGGCGTCGGTGACGCGGCACCTGGATGTCGCCGCCGCGGCGCCGGGGGTCACCAGCGTGGCGGCCAGCCGTCGTCGGCCCCCAGCGGCGGCACGGCGCGCAGCTTCTCGGGGTTGAGCTGGTGGAAGATCCCGGTCACCCGGCCGCCGTCCACCGCCAGGGCGGCGACCACCCGCAGCGGCCGGCCGTCGGAGTGCACCGTCTCCATCTGCATGCCCAGCACGCCGTCGACGAGCACCGGGCGGGTGCGCACCGTGGCGCCGTAGCGGCCGGCCCGGCCGAAGATGCCCAGGACGAACCGGGCCACCGCGTCGACGCCGACCACCGGGCGGCGGGCCGCCGGGAAGTGGCCGCCGCTGTCGCCGATGAGGACCACGCCCGGGGCGAGCACCCGCACCAGCGCGTCCAGGTCGCCCGACTCGACGGCGGCGACGAACGCGGCGACGACCCGGCGCTGCTCGACCGGGTCGGCGGTGTCCCGGGGTGCGTCGGGCGCCTGCACCGCCCGGCGGGCCCGGGAGGCGAGCTGGCGGGCGGCGGCGTCGGTCGTGCCGAGCGCCTCGGCGATCCGGGGGAAGGGCACGGCGAAGACGTCGTGCAGCACGAAGGCGACCCGCTGCTCCGGCGTGAGCCGTTCCAGCACCACCATGAGCGCCGTGCCGACCTGGTCGGTGCGGACCGCGCGCTCCGCCGGGTCGGGCGCGAAGCCGTCGGTGCGCGGGCCCTGGTCGAGCGGGGTCACCACGGGCTCCGGCAGCCACTGGCCGGGGTACGCCTCCCGCCGCACCCGCGCCGAGCGCAGCACGTCCAGGCAGATCCGGGCGCAGGCGGTGGTCAGCCAGGCGCCGAGGTGCCGGATCTCGGCGCGGGCCGCCGGGTCGGCGAGCGCGGCGGCGTACCGCAGCCAGGTCTCCTGCACGGCGTCCTCGGCCTCGCCACGACTGCCGAGCATCCGGTACGCGACCGCCAGCAGCCGCCCCCGCTCGGCCTCGAACTCCGTCGCCAGATCCCGCACGCGAACCTCCCAGCACCGGCCTTCGCCCATTCTCCCGCCACCCCGACCCGTCCACCGCCCCGCCGTGACGGGCGGACGGGGCGGGGCTGGTACGCGGCGCCGGCGGACCGCGGGTGGTACCGCGACCGGGCGGTCGCGCACCTGCTCAGGGAGACGTTCGGCACCCCTGCATCCGGGGTATCCGCCTGCCGGTTTCGACGTCCGGCGGGAACGGGAGCGGCTGCTGGGATCTGAGGGAAACGTCGTAGGTGAACGACAGGTGAACGACCGATGAATGTGGCCTGACCAGGGGGAGGCCGCGGAATTCCCGCTTCCGTCGTTTCCTAGCATTCCCAGTCGGGCATCCCTCCGGGCGGCCGTACCCTTCCACCGACACGACGAGGTCCGTGCTGTGAAGTTTTCCTTCCGCCCGAACGAGGGCGCCTTCTACGAGCTCTTCACCAGGGCCGCGCAGAACCTGGTGAAGGGCACCGAACTGCTCAACGAGCTGGCCCTGCCCGGTGTGGAGGTGCAGTCGGTCAGCGAGCGGCTCACCGAGGTGGAGCACGACAGCGACCAGATCACCCACGAGCTCTACAAGAAGATCAACTCCACCTTCATCACGCCGTTCGACCGGGAGGACATCTACCGGCTCGGCTCGCTGCTGGACGACGTGATGGACCACCTCGAGGCGGTCGGCAACCTGCTCTACCTCTACGGGCTCACCAAGATCCCGTCGCTGCCCCGGGAGATGCACGAGCTGATCAACGTCCTCGACGCGCAGGCGAAGCTGACCGCCGAGGCCATGCCGCGGCTGAAGTCGATGAAGGACCTCGAGGACTACTGGATCGAGTGCAACCGGCTCGAGAACGACGGCGACCAGGCGTACCGGATGCTGCTGGTCCGCCTCTTCTCCGGCGAGTACGACGCACTGACCGTGCTGAAGATGAAGGAGGTCGCCGACGAGCTGGAGGCCGCCTGCGACTCCTTCGAGCACGTGGCGAACACCGTCGAGACCATCGCGGTCAAGGAGTCCTGATCCTGTGAGCCCCGAACTCATCGCCGTGCTGGCGGTGATCGCGGTGGCGTTGGCGTTCGACTACACCAACGGCTTCCACGACGCCGCCAACGCGATCGCGACCAGCATCTCCACCCGGGCGCTCACACCCCGGGTGGCCCTGGCCATGGCGGCGGTCGGCAACTTCATCGGCGCCCACTTCGGCGCCGAGGTGGCCAAGACCGTCGGCAGCGGCCTGGTGAAACTACCCACCGGGCAGGCCAGCCTCGGCATCGTCTTCGCCGGCGTGATCGGCGCGATCGTGTGGAACCTGATCACCTGGTACTTCGGCCTGCCGTCGTCCTCGTCGCACGCGCTGATCGGCGGACTGGTCGGCTCGACCGTCGCCGCGTCCGGCACCGTGCTCTGGAGCGGCATCGGGGAGAGCGTGATCATCCCGATGATCCTCTCGCCGATGGTCGGCTTCCTGCTCGGTTACATCGTCATGATCGCCGTACAGTGGATCTTCCGAAAGGGGCACCCCGGCAAGCTCAACCGAGGCTTCCGCTGGGCGCAGACCGCGTCGGCCGCCGCGATGTCGGTCGGCCACGGCATGCAGGACGCCGCCAAGACCATCGGCATCGTGGTGCTCGCCCTCTACGTGGGCGGCTACCAGGACGACCCGAGCTTCATCCCGGAGTGGGCGTTCTGGACCTCGGCGGCCGTGCTGGCCGCCGGCACGTACGCCGGTGGGTGGCGGATCATCCGGACGCTCGGCCGGAAGATCATCGACCTGAAGCCGCCGGAGGGCTTCGCGGCCGAGACCGTGGCCAGCTCGGTGCTCTACTTCAACGCGCTGGTCCTCGGCGCCCCGATCTCGACCACCCACACGATCACCTCGGCGATCATGGGTGTCGGCGCCACCAAGCGGCTCTCCGCCGTGCGGTGGGGCGTGGCCGGCAACATCGTCGGCGCGTGGATCCTCACGTTCCCGGCGGCCGGCTCGATCGGCGCCCTGATGTACTTCCTGGCCCGCCCGCTCTTCAGCTGACGGCTCACCCGGAGGGCCCCCGCCGACCCGCGGGGGCCCGCCCCACCGCCCGGGGCGGCACGCGTAGTCGACGCCGATCCGGGCGCGGATCCCGTCGAGCAGGGCCATCACCTCCAGGGTGGCCGCGTGCGGGACCAGGGGCTCTCCGGCAGTGGCCGGGATGCCCCGACGGGTCATGGCGGCCACGCCAGTGCCGGATCAACGGACCACAGGGCGGGCGATCCACCGGTCGGGAACTAGGCTCGGCGCATGACGATCCACGCCGACGGCTTCCCCGCACCCCCGGCGCTGGTGGAGCACGCCCGCCGGTTCCGCGCCGAGGGCGGCATCCCGGCGGCGCCCCGGGTCGCGGCCACCGTGCTGCTGCTCCGCCCGGCCGGCGACGACTTCGAGGTGTACCTGATCCGGCGGGTCGCCGCGATGGCCTTCGGCGGGATGTACGCCTTCCCCGGCGGCGGGGTCGACCCCTCGGACTCGCAGGCGCACCTGGACTGGGCCGGCCCGACGCCGGCCGGCTGGGCCGAGCGGCTGGGGCAGACCCCGGCGGCCGCCCAGGCGGTGGTCTGCGCCGCCGCCCGCGAGGTGTTCGAGGAGGCCGGGGTCCTGCTCGCCGGCCCCGACGCCGGGGCCGTGGTGGGCGACGTCAGCGGCGACGACTGGGAGGCCGACCGGGTGGCGCTGGAGCAGCGCCGGGCCGGCTTCGCGGACCTGCTCGCCCGGCGCGGGCTCACCCTCCGGTCGGACCTGCTGCTGCCGTGGAGCCGGTGGATCACGCCGGAGTTCGAGCCGCGCCGCTTCGACACGTACTTCTTCGTGGCTCTCCTGCCCGAGGGGCAGCGGACCCGGGACGTCTCCGGCGAGGCCGACCACACCCTGTGGATCCGCCCGGCGGACGCCCTGGCCCGGGCGGAGGCGGGCGAGCTGACCATGCTGCCGCCGACCCTGGTGACCCTGGCCCAGGTGGCCGCCGGCGGCGACCTGGCCGGCGTCGCCGCGGCGGCGGCGACCCGGGACGCCGCCACCCCGGTCGCCCCGCGCCTCGACCTGCCCGACGACGGCGAACCCCGCTTCGTGCTGGCCTGACCGCCGCATCCGCGCCGCCGTGTGCCGGCGCTGCCGTGCGCCCTGGTCGGGGACCGACGGGACGGGAGTCGGCCGACGCGGTCGGGGGCCGGGCCGCAGACGCCGACGGCGCCCCGCCCGGGACGGGGACGGGACGCCGGTGGGCGGGGACGGGGCCGGTTCAGCCGAAGCGGCCGGTGATGTAGTCCTCGGTCTTCTTCACCCCGGGGTTGCTGAAGATCTTCTGCGTGTTGTCGTACTCGATCAGGCGGCCCGGGTCGCCGGTCTTCTCGATGGAGAAGAAGGCGGTCCGGTCCGAGACGCGGGCGGCCTGCTGCATGTTGTGCGTGACGATGATGATGGTGAACTTGTCCTTGAGCTGGAACATCAGGTCCTCGATGGCCAGCGTGGAGATCGGGTCGAGCGCCGAGCAGGGCTCGTCCATCAGCACCACCTGCGGCTCGACCGCGATGGTCCGGGCGATGCAGAGCCGCTGCTGCTGACCGCCGGAGAGGCCGGCGCCGGGCTTGCCGAGCCGGTCCTTCACCTCGTCCCAGAGGTTGGCCGAGCGGAGCGCCTTCTCGGCCGCCTCGTCCAGGATCGACTTCTTGCGGACCCCGTTGAGCCGCAGGCCGGCCACCACGTTCTCGAAGATGCTCATGGTGGGGAACGGGTTCGGCCGCTGGAAGACCATGCCGATCATGCGGCGGACGGCGGTGACGTCGACGTCCCGGTCGTAGATGTCCTGGTCGTCGATGGTGAGGCTGCCCTCGACCCGGGCGCCGGGAAGCACCTCGTGCATCCGGTTGATCGACCGGAGGAAGGTGGACTTGCCGCAGCCGGACGGGCCGATCAGGGCGGTCACCGTCTTCGGCTCGACGGTGAGGTTGATGTTCTCGATCGCCTTGAAGGCGCCGTAGTAGGCGGTCACGTTCGAGGCTTCGATGCGCTTGGCCATGGTGGTGGTACCTCCGGGGTTCATCGGCCGAGCCGGTTGCGGCGGGCCAGCAGCTTCGCCGCGACGGTCAGGATCAGCACGAGGGCGACCAGGGTGAGTGCCGCGGTCCACGCCCGCGCCGGCGCGTACCGGGACGCGTCGCCCGCCTGCTGGTAGACGAAGAGGGCCAGCGACGACTGGTTGTTCTCGAACGGATTGAAGTTGATCGCCGCGCCGCCGCCCGCGACGAGCAGCACCGGGGCGGTCTCGCCGGCCGCGCGGGCGATGGCGAGCATGACGCCGGTGACGATGCCCGGCAGCGCGGTGGGCAGCACGACCCGCAGGATGGTCTTCCACTTCGGCACGCCGAGGGCGTACGCCCCCTCGCGCAGCGGCGCCGGGACGAGACGCAGCATCTCCTCGGTGGAGCGGACCACGGTGGGCAGCATCAGCACGCTCAGCGCGAGCGCGGCGGCGAAGCCGGAGAAGCTCGGCCGGCCGTCGTTGAACCACGGCGAGACGATCAGCACCCAGAACGCCAGCACGAACAGGCCGGCGACGATCGACGGGATGCCCGTCATGACGTCCACGAAGAACCGGATCGCGAAGGCGAACCGGCCCCGGCCGTACTCGACGACGTAGATGGCGCAGAGGATGCCGAGCGGGACGGTGATCAGGGCGGCGATGCCGACCTGCTGCAACGTGCCGACGATCGCGTGGTACGCCCCGCCGTTCGGGTCGCGGGCGCCGATGTTGTTCATCGAGGTGAGGAAGAAGTCGCCGTCCAGCCGTTCGGCGCCCTTGCTGACCAGCGTCCAGACCACCGAGGCCAGCGGCAGGACGGCCAGCACGAACGCGGAGTGGATCAGCGCGCTCCAGGTGCGGTTGCGTGCCGACCGGCGCCCCTCGACCGCGTTCGCCGCGGCGAAGAGGCCGACCAGGTAGAGCACCGCGCCGAGTACCACGACCAGCACCGGGCCGCCGATGCCGGCGCCGTACACGACCGCGGCGGCGACCAGCAGCGCGGCCGCCGCGACGGCCGGTGCGGCGTACTTCGGCAGCCGCCGGGCCTTCAGGGTGGGCGGCTGCGCGGGCGGACGGTTCCGGTGCGTCGTGACTGTGGTGGTCATGCGGCCGACTCCGTGAACTCCCGGCGGCGGTGGATGATCGCCCGCGCCGTGATGTTGACGATCAGCGTGATGGCGAAGAGCACCAGACCGGAGGCGATCAGCGCGCCCCGACCCGTGTCGTTCGCCTCGCCGAACGTGTTGGCGATGTTGGCGGCGATGGTGTTGCCGCCGCTCTCGATGAGGTTGAACGAGATGCTGAAGGTGATGCCGAGGGTCATCGCCAGGGCGATGGTCTCGCCGAGCGCCCGGCCCAGCCCGAGCATCACCGCGGCGACGATGCCGGGGCGGCCGTACGGCAGCACCGCGGTGCGGATCATCTCCCAGCGGGTGGCGCCGAGGGCGAGGGCGGCCTCCTCGTTGGCGGTCGGGGTCTGCAGGAACACCTCGCGGGAGAGCGACGTGATGATCGGCAGCACCATGATCGCCAGGACCAGCGCGCCCAGCATGATGGACTTCCCGAACGGGCCGTCGCCGCCGAAGACCGGAATCCACCCGAAGTACGTGTTCAGCCAGGTGGAGAAGTCCCGGACCGGGTTGATGAAGACGTCCCGGCCCCAGAGGCCGAAGACCACGCTCGGCACCGCGGCCAGCAGGTCGATCAGGAAGCCCAGCGTGGTGCCGAGCCGGCGTGGCGCGTAGTGGGACAGGTAGAGCGCGATCCCCAGGGCCACCGGCACCGCCATCAGCAGGGCCAGGGCGGAGCTGAGCACGGTGCCGAAGGCGAGCGCCCCGATGCCGAACTTCGGCTCCGCGTCGTTCGGGAACCAGCCCTCGAAGGTCCAGAAGCCCTCGGTGTTGGCCCGTAGCGCCGGCACGGCCTTGGCGATCAGGAAGACCGCGATCGCGGCGATGATGACCAGGACGGCGACGCCGGCGGCCAGGGTGAGGCCCCGGAAGGCGCGCTCTGCGCCGAACGCCCGGGCCCGGGGCAGCGCGCCACCGCCGCCCAGCCCGGCTCCGCCCGGGATGCGGGTGCTGACTGGTGGCTCGGCCAGACGCGCCGAGGCACCGACGGGCCGCTCGTGACCTTCGGTCACGCGGGTCCCGCCGGTGCCGGCGTCGGCCGAGCGCTGAGGGGTTTCACCCATCTGCTCGCTCGCTTCGAGTTGAGGTGGTGGTGATGGTGTCGGTGAGGCGGGTCAGGCGAGGTTCTTGACCGCGGCCTCGACCTTGGTGCGGACCGACTCGGGCAGCGGGGCGTAGCCCAGTTCGGTGAGGTCGGCCTGGCCGGCGGTGCTGGCGGCGTGGCCGAGGAAGCCCTTGACCAGCGGCAGCTTGTCGGCGGGCAGGCCCTTCGAGCAGACGATCTCGTAGGTCACCAGGACGATCGGGTAGGCCCCGGCCTCCTTGGTGTTGTAGTCGATCTTCATCTTGAGGTCGTCGCCCTGGCCGACCACCTCGGCGCCGGCGATGGTCTTACCGGCCGACTCGGCGGTCAGCTCGGCGAACTCGCCGGCACCGTTGCCGATCTTGGCGGTCTTCAGGCCACCGTTCTCGGCGTACGACCACTCGACGTAGCCGATGGTGCCGTCCTGGTTCTTGATGGCGCTGGCCATGCCGTCCGACTTGGCCGCACCGGTGCCGCCCGGGGCCTTCCACTCCTTGGCCTTGCCGAAGGTCCAGTCGGACGCGGCGGTCTTGGCGAGGAAGTCGGTGAAGTTGTCGGTGGTGCCGGAGGAGTCCGAGCGGTGCACCGCGTTGATGGCGGTCGACGGCAGCGTGGCGCCCGGGTTGTCGGCCTTGATGGCCGGGTCGTCCCACTTGGTCACCTTGCCGGCGAAGATCTTCGCCAGGGTGGCCGGCTTGAGCTGGAGGTTGTCCACGCCGTTGACGTTGTAGGCGATGGCGACCGGGCCGATGACCATCGGCAGGTTGATCGCGGCGCCGCCGACGCACTTGGCGTTGGCCTGCGGCTGCTCCTCCTCCTTGAGGGCGGAGTCCGAGCCGGCGAAGTCGGCGGTGCCGGCGATGAAGGCCTGGATGCCGGCGCCCGAGCCGGACGGCTCGTAGTTGATCTTCGCACCGGAGCACTTCTGCTGGTACGCCTTGATCCACTCGTCCATGGCGTTCTTCTGCGCCGACGAGCCCTGGGCGTTCAGCGTGCCGGTGGCGCAGTCGGCGGCGGCGGCCGACCCGGAGGCGGAGGCGCTGCTCGCGGGCTCGTTGTTGTCCGAGCCGCATGCGCTGAGAGCGAGCGTCGCGGTAAGAGCGAGGCAGGCGAGAGTGCCGTGCCGCTGGAGCTTCACCTGAGGGGTTTCCCTTCACGTCTGACTTCGCACCCGGATTGGGGGCCCGGGGCGCCGGCGCTGACCGGCTGGTCCAAAAGTTAGGAGTGCCAGGTAGCCGGTTCGCCGGTCGCACGTGAACGTGAGGTGAACAGGTGCGGCAGCGCAGGTGACCGCTCGCTGAGGGTGAGTTGTCCGTTAAGTGAACTCGGATGCCCCTGTCGGAAGTATGGGCATTTTTCCGGTAGGCCGTTATCTCGCCGACGCGCCGCCGTTATCCGCCGGTGACCCGCCGTCGGTCCGGGTCCGTCGGTCCGGGTCCGTCGCTGTGGCGGCGGACCCGGACGGTGTCGGTCAGGCCGACTGGTAGTTCACGTGCGCGGACCAGCGGGCGAAGCCGAGCCGCTCGTAGAGGGCCACCGCGGCGGAGTTCGACTCGTCGACGTAGAGCATGACCCGGTCCAGGCCCCGTCGGTCCCGCAGGTACGCCAGGCCGGCTGCCGTCAGCGCCCGGCCCAGTCCGCCCCGGTGCGTCGCCGGGTCCACCCCGAGGACGTAGACCTCGCCGATCCGGGCCGAGCCGGGGCGCTCGTGGACCTTCGTCCAGTGGAAGCCGACCAGCCGGCCGGTGGCCGCCTCGACGGCGAGCAGGAAGCCGTCCGGGTCGAACCACGGCTCGGCGAGGCGTACCCGCAGGTCGGCGGGGGACCAGCGGCCCTGCTCGGGGTGCTCGGCGAAGGCCCGCGCGTTGAGGGCGAGCCAGGCGTCGTCGTCGTCGCCCGGCCGGAACGCGCGCAGCGTCACCCCGTCGGGCAGTCGGGGCTCGGGGATCGGCGCGGTCAGCGGCCGGCGCAGTTGCCAGAGCACCCGTGCCCGGCGCAGGCCCAGGTCGACGGCGAGCGCGGCGGCGGACGGGTGGTCGCCGTGCGCCCAGACCCGCAGCGGGCCGCCGGCCGCCGCCAGCACGCCCAGGGCCAGCGCCCGTCCCGTCCCGCGCCGCCGGTACGCCGGGTGCACCGCCAACTCCACGCCGGTCCCGGCCTCGCCGTCGGTGGTGTCCAGGTGGGCGTACCCGGTCAGCGTCCCGTCGGCGGCCCGGGCGGTCAGGTGCACCGCGGCCGCGTCCGGGTCCCGCAGCCGGAGCAGGACGTGCTCGTCGAACGGGTCCGCCCCGTCGGCGTCGCCGGCGGCCCCCGCGAGGGCCAGTACGTCGGCGATCTGCGCGGGGCTGAGGCGGTCGGTCCGGGTCACCTGGTGGCTGGTCGGTGCGGCGCTGGTCATGTCGTCACCGTAGTCCGGTCGGCCGCCGGTCCCGCCGACCTTCAACCGGCCCGCCGGGCGGTGTAGCGGGGCTCACGTCGGCGGGCCGGGCGGGCGGCCACGCCGGGCGGTCCGCCGCGCCTCACGTCGCGCCGTTGGGCAGCGCCGCCACCTTGAACCGGCTGGTCAGGGCCGGCAGGATCTCGTACAGGGCGTCCACTGTGCCCTGCCGGTCGCCGCCGGCGTCGTGCAGCAGCACGACCGAGCCGGGTTCGACGTTGGTGAGGACCATCCCGGCGATCCGGCTGGCCCCCGGCGTCTCCCAGTCCGCCGGGTCGACCGTCCAGTGCAGTGGCGTCATCCCGAGTTCCCGGGACACGGACACCACCGAGCCGGTCCAGGCGCCGCCGGGTTGGCGGTAGTACGCGATCGGGGCGTTCGGCACCGCCGCCCGGATCGCCTCGCTGGTGCGCAGCAGGTCCGCCCGGATGGTCTCCGGCGACTGCTGGCCGAGCGTGACGTCGTGGTTCCAGCTGTGGTTGCACAGGGTGTGCCCGTCGGCCACGATCGCCCGGATCAGGTCGGGGTGGCTCTGCGCGTTCTCGCCCACCACGCAGAAGGTGGCCCGGACGTGGTGCTCGCGGAGCAGGGCGAGCACCTGCGGGGTGTACTGCGGGTCCGGCCCGTCGTCGAAGGTCAGCGCGACCTGCGACGTGCCGCTGGTGGTCTGCGTTCCGTACGGCCCGTCGGCCCCGGTCGGGGTGCCGCTCGGGCTGGCGCCGCCGTCCTGCCCGGCAACCGCGGGCCCGGTGCTCCGGTCGTCGCCGGGCGTGGGCCGGTCGGGGTCGTCCGTCGGCGGCTGGTCGGCGTAGTGCTGGCCGCTGGCCGTCACGTCGGAGGCGGGCCGGTCGGGGACCAGGCTGCGGCCGAGCGCGTACGCGGTGCCGAGCAGGGCGGTCAAGACCAGCACGACGATGCCGACGGCGCGCACGGCGGAGGGATCCCGGATCGTCGTGCCCGTCCGTGCCGAACCGTTGCCCTCGTGGTCGATGCGCACGCCGCCGCCCCCCTTTACTAGCAAACCCGGCAGTCAGACTAAAACCGACGAGCTGCGCCAAAGCGGGCGTACGCGAATAATTCCCCAAAAGGGGAAAAGGACTCAGACCGGCAGCGGGGAGTGCTCCGACTCCGGCAGCGACCGGGACGGCGGCACGACGAACTTGTAGCCCACCTGCCGCACCGTGCCGATCATCGACTCGTACTCGGAGCCGAGCTTCGCCCGCAGCCGCCGGACGTGCACGTCGACCGTGCGGGTGCCGCCGAAGTAGTCGTAGCCCCAGACCTCCCGCAGGAGCTGGTCCCGGGTGAACACCCGGCCGGGGTGCTGCGCCAGGAACTTCAGCAGTTCGAACTCCTTGTAGGTGAGGTCGAGCGGCCGGCCCTTCAGCTTCGCGGCGTACGTGTCCGGGTCGATGGTGAGCTCGCCGGCGCGGATCGAGCCGCCGGCGCCGGACGTCGCGTTGCTCAGCCGGCCGACCGCCAGCCGCAGCCGGGCCTCCACCTCCGCCGGGCCCGCCGAGGCGAGGATGACGTCGTCGACGCCCCAGTCCGCGTTGAGCGCGATCAGCCCGGCCTCGGTGACCACCGCGACCAGCGGCACGCCGAGCCCGGTGGCGTGCAGCATCCGGCAGGTGGCCCGGGCCTCGCTCAGCTCGGAACGGGCGTCGACCAGCACCGCGTCCGGGCTGGGGCCGGCCACCAGGGTGCGGACGTCGCGCGGCGCGGTGCGGACCGAGTGCGGCAGCAGGTCGAGTGCCGGCAGCACAGCGGATGCTTCGCCGGCGCGTGCGGTCACCAGCAGCAGGATCTCCACGATCACCTCCGTCCCGGCGGCCGTCGGCCGCGCGCGACCAGCGCTTTCCGCAGGGGGTGTGGCGCTGATGAACTTGCGTGGGTCCCGGCGTCGCTGACGGGCGGGTAGCGGCTTGAGCGTAACCGATGGCCCCGGCGTCACCTTCGCGTCCTTTCCCGTTTGCCCGGCTTGCCCATGATCGCGCCTCAGGTTTTAACGTTGCCGAAACCGCGACCTCCGCGCCGGCCGGCCGGTCTGGCACGATCGGGGCGTGTTTCCCTCCAGCTCGCCAGAGACCGGCCGCGACCCGTGGTCCGACGGGCCCCGCCCGGGGCCGTCGGCCCCGTCCCGTGGCCAGCCGCCGGCGCCGCGCACCGGGCCCGCCCCAGACGACGACGGCGCCCGCCGCGAGCGTGGCGGGCCGCGTCGGGCCCGTCGTGGTGGCGAGCCGCCGCGCCGGCCCGACGACGAGGCGGACGCCGAGCCGGACGAGGAGATGGTCGAGCCGGTCGAGGTGCGCCGCCCGCTCGCGCTGGCCGTCGCCGGGTTCGCGGTCCTGCTCGGCATCGGCCTGGTGCTCGGGGCGCAGACCTCCGGCCCGGGCCACCGGCTGCCGTTCGCGGGCATCGTCCTCGGCGTGCAACTGCTCTTCGTGCTGGCCTGGACGATGGCCATGCGGCCGCCGGCGCTGCTGCTGGTCGCCCTGGTCAGCGTGGCCGCCGCGGTCGCGGCCGACGCCGCCGCCGTGCAGACGGACGTCGCCGGACTGGCGCCGCTGGGCTACGTCGCGGCGGGCGCCTTCCTCCTCGGGGTGCTCGGCCAACTCGTCCGGCGGGTCGACCGCGTGCGGGTGACCGACTCCCTGGGCGGCACCCTGCTGATCGTGGTGGGCGTCGTCGCCTTCGCCACCCTGATCACGCTCAGCCGGATCCCGGCCGGCACCCAGGCCATCACCGTCTGCCTCACCGCCAGCGGGGTCGCGCTCACCGTCGCCCGGCTCACCGACGCGGTGGCGCCCTGGCCGCGGCTGGCGCCGCAGGTGCCCCGGGGCGCGGCCGGCGTGGTCGGCGGCGCCATGGTCGGCACGCTGGTCAGCGCCGCCCTCGGCAGCTACCTGGTGGCACCCTTCACCCCGACCAGGGCCGCGATCATCGGGCTGGTCGCGGCCGTCGCCGCCGTGCTGGCCGACCTCGCCGTGGGGTACGCGGAGGCGGGCCGGCTGATGGCGGGGGAGCCGCCGACCATGTGGGTGGCCCGGCACATGCAGGGGCCGCTCGGCGGCTTCGCCCTCGCCGCGCCGGCCGCGTACGCCATGTGCAAGCTGGTCCTCTGACGCGCGGTTGAGGATTTCCCCGTCCGGGTAACCATCGAGAGGCCGCTACGCGGCACCCCGGGCACTCACGACAGGAGGCGGCGTGGCGCAGGATCACACGTACGAGGAGCGGCCCCGTCGACGCGGGCGCAAGGTGCTCGTCACCCTCGTCGTCCTGCTCCTGGTCCTCGGCGGCCTGCTCGTCGTGGCCGACCGGGTCGCGGCCGGGGTGGCCGAGCGCGCCATCGCCGACCAGATCCGGCAGGAGGTCGCCAAGCAGGGGGCGCAGTCCTCGGCGCCGGAGGTCGAGGTCGGCGGCTTCCCGTTCCTCACCCAGGTGCTCGACGGCCGGTACGAGCGCATCTCCATCGGGCTGCGCGACGTGCGGGGCTCGGTGCAGGGTGACGTGGTCGCGCTGCCGAAGCTCGACGTGGACGCCCGCAACGTCCGCGCGTCGCTGGACACGATCCGCTCCGGGCAGGGTGACGTGGTCGCCGAGACGGTCGACGGCACCGGCACCATCAGCTACGACAGCCTCGCCAAGCTGCTCGACCGGCCCGGGTTGACCCTCGGCGAGCAGGGCGGCCGGCTCGCCGTCACCGCCCCGGTCGACATCCTCGGTCAGCGGCTCACCGTGACCGGCACCGCCGACATCACCGTCGGCAAGGAGGGGCAGGTGGCGCTGCGCTTCGACGACCTGAACGCCGAGGGGCTGCCGAACGTGCCGCTGGCCCGGACGATGCTCAGCAACTACGCCAAGAGCATCTCCGTCGACGTGCCCCTGCCCGAGCTGCCGTTCCAGCTCGCCGTCCGGGAGGTCCGGCCGCTGCCCGAGGGGCTGGCGGTGACCGCGGACGCGAAGAACGTGCCGATCAACTCCGCCGTCGGCTGAGCCGCCGGCGCGAGCGCGGGGGCGACGGTCCGGTGGCGCGGTGGCGCGTCCCGGATGCTGGTCGGTCCGGTGGCGTCATCGGGCGTGGCTGGTAGGCTCCCTGCTCATGGGGACGCTCCTCACCAAACGGCGCGCGGTCGACCTGTGCCGCGTGGCCACCTGCCTGTGTCGCCCCGTCATCTGACGGCGGGGCTGTCCTCGGCTGCCTGACGCAGCCAGTGGCACTCAGGGTCCGCGTACCCCCGGTGCTCTCCCACCGAACGCCCGGCAGCGGCGCCGTCGCACGAACCCGTGATCCGTTTCCTCGCTATGGGTCCCGCGCGTGGTGCGACAGTTATGTTCATCGATCTCCGCGCGCTGGCTCACCATCCATCCTCACCAGGGAGTGATCTGATGAGTCGCGACACCGCACTCGTCTCGGCCGAGTGGGCCGAGAAGAACATCGACGCCCCGGGCGTCGTCTTCGTCGAGGTCGACGAGGACACCTCGGCCTACGACACCGGCCACATCGCCGGCGCGATCAAGCTGGACTGGAAGACCGACCTGCAGGACCAGGTGCGCCGGGACTTCGTCAACAAGAGTCAGTTCGAGGCCCTGCTCTCCGAGCGCGGCATCGGCAACGACGACACCGTCATCCTCTACGGCGGCAACAACAACTGGTTCGCCGCGTACGCCTACTGGTACTTCAAGCTCTACGGCCACCGCGACGTGAAGCTGCTCGACGGCGGCCGCAAGAAGTGGGAGCTGGACGCCCGCCCGCTGGTGACCGACGCGGTGACCCGCCCGGCGACGCAGTACGTGGCGCAGGAGCCGGACACCTCCATCCGGGCCTTCCGCGACGAGGTCGTGGCCGCGATCGGCACCAAGAACCTGGTCGACGTGCGCAGCCCCGACGAGTTCGCGGGCCGGCTGCTCGCCCCCGCCCACCTGCCGCAGGAGCAGGCGCAGCGGGCCGGGCACATCCCCACCGCGATCAGCGTGCCGTGGTCGAAGGCGGCCAACGAGGACGGCACCTTCAAGTCCGACGACGAGCTGCGCAGGATCTACGCCGACGCCGGGCTGGACGACAGCAGGGAGACCATCGCGTACTGCCGGATCGGCGAGCGCTCCTCGCACAGCTGGTTCGTGCTCCAGGAGCTGCTCGGGCACCGCAACGTGAAGAACTACGACGGATCCTGGACCGAGTACGGCTCGCTGGTCGGCGTGCCGGTCGCGCTCGGCGACGAGCCCGGGGAGGCCTGAGCCATGACCGCACCCACCGCTGCCGGCTGCGCCGCTCCCGACCAGGCCGCCCCGCTGCCCGCGAGCCTCGACCTGGAGAAGGAGACCGTGATCACCGGCGTCGTCCGGTCCGACGCGGGCGAGGCCGTGCCGGGCGCGTACGTCCGGCTGCTCGACTCGACCGGTGAGTTCACCGCCGAGGTGGTGACCTCGCCGGCCGGCCAGTTCCGGTTCTTCGCCGCGCCGGGCACCTGGACCCTGCGGGCGCTCTCCCGGCACGGCAACGGCGACACCGCCGTGACCGCCGGCCGGGGCATCAACGAGGTCGCCGTCACCGTCGCCTCCTGACCCACGCTCTGATCGGCCCGTGGCCCGCCCCTCGCCGAGGGGCGGGCCACGACCGTCTCCGGGCGCGTTCCACCGGCGTGACACGATGGCGTCGTGAACGGTGTCGTAGCGGCGGGGCAGGCCCCGCCCACCGGTCCCGACCGGCCGGCTTCCCGGCGGTGGCTGCCCTGGCTGCTCGCCGCCACCGTGGCCTGGGCGGTGCTGCTGACGGTGCTCACCTGGACGTCGGTGCGGGACGACCCGCCGACCGTCCGGGAGCAGCGCAGTCTGGCCGAGGCCGGCCCGGTCGTCGACCGCGCGGTCGGCGAGTTGGTCGCGGCGGCCGGCGACACCGCCGTGCTGACCCCGCCCGAGATCGAGCGGGGCTGCCGGGTCACCCCGTTCGCCGACGGCGCCGTCCTGATCCGCGGGGTGGACGTGTTCGTCCCCGTCGGCGTGGAGCGGGCACTGCTGGAGCGGGTCGCGGAGCGGCTCCCGGGGCACTGGCGGGCCGGGGTCCGGGTGACCTCGGATGACGGCCCGCGGCTGCGCGCCGACGCGGGCGAGTTCGTCACCGTCGAGGGCACGGTCGTCGGGGACGGCCGGGTCCGGCTGACCGCCGACACGGGCTGCCGGCCGGTCGGCGACGGCTACGCCGCGCCGGCGACCGGCGCCACCGGCGCGGAGACCGAGGCCCTGGCGGCGGCGCTGCGGGCCCTCGGCGGCCCGGCCGGAGCCGCCCCCGAGGTGGTCGTCGCGCCCTGCCCCGCCGGCGGCGCCGCCCGAACCGCCCGCGCCGACGTCGTCCCGGCCCCGCCGTCCCCGGCCGCCACGCTCGCCCCTGTCGCCCGTGTCCCGCTGCTGAACACCCCCCAGGCGTACGCCTACCGGCGCGGCGGCGTCACGGTCATCGCCGGTCTCGCGGGTGACCGGGTCGCCCTCTCCGCCACCACCGGCTGTCCGGCCTGAGGCCGGCGGTCAGTGGCCGGGGGCGTGGTCGTGCGGGGTGCGGCTGCGCCCGAGCGCGTCGACGTGACCCCAGCGGCCGGGGATGTCGAGCAGCTCGACCCGCCCCATCCCCTCGGGCACGGCGGGATCGATGATCAGGTGCTCGCCCTGCGGCTCCAGCCCCAGCATCACCCGTAGCAGCAGCAGCGGGGTGCCCGCCGACCATGCCTGCGGGCTGCACGCGGTCGGGTACTCCACCGGGTACTCGGTGAGGCTCCGCTCGTAGCCGGCGAAGGCCTCCGGCAGTCGCCCCCCGAAGAACCGGGACGCGGCAAGCATCGCCTCGCAGATCTGGCTGGCCTCCCGGCGGAACCCGTACCGCCACAGGCCCCAGGCGATGATCGAGTTGTCGAACGGCCACACCGTCCCCACGTGGTAGCCGACGGGGTTGTACCGCCCCTGGTCGTCGGCGAGGGTCCGTACGCCCCAGCCGGAGAAGAGCCGCGGACCCAGCAGGTGCTCGGCGACCCGGCCGGCCCGCGACTCGTCCACGATGCCGCTCCACAGCAGGTGCCCCATGTTGGAGCTGAGCGCGTCCACGTGCCGGCCGTCGGCGTCGAGGGCGAGCGCGTAGAACTCCCGCTCCGGGATCCAGAAGTCCCGGTTGAACCGCATCTTCAGCTCGGCCGCCTCCCGCTCCAACCGGTCGGCGTACGCGGGGTCGCCCCAGAACGTCCGGGCCAGCCGTGCGCCGCGGATCTTCGCGTCGTACGCGTACCCCTGGAGTTCGCAGGTGGCGCGGGGGAAGCCGGGCAGCCGGCCGTCGTGGTAGGAGATCGAGTCCCAGGAGTCCTTCCAGCACTGGTTCTGCAGCCCCGTCTGCGGGTTGCGCGTCTGGTACCACAGGTATCCGGTCCCGAGCAGGTCGCCGTACGTGTCGATCCAGGCGAGCGCGGCGCGGGTCTGGGCCTCCAGATGCCGCACCAGCCCGGCGTCACCGGTCCACCGCTCGTACTCGTCGAGCAGGATCACGAACAGCGGCGTGGAGTCCGCCGACCCGTAGTACGGCGAGTGGGGCTGCTCCTCGAAACCCGCCGTCTCGCCGTAGCGCAGCTCGTGCAGGACCTTGCCCGGCTCCTCGTCCCGGAAGTCGTCGATCCGGTGACCCTGGAGGCCGGCCAGCATCAAGATCGTCGCCGGGATCAGCTCCGGCAGGAAGGGCACCACCTGGAGCGAGGTGATGATGCTGTCCCGACCGAACAGGGTCATGAACCACGGGAGCCCGGCGGCCATCAGCCGCACGCCGAGGGTGATCGACTCGTAGCGCAGCGCCGCCAGGTCGGCCACGCTCTGCCGGTACGCCCCGGCCAGCGGCTGGCAGTCGCAGCCGAGCTTCGGCGCCCGGGCGATCAGCTCGCCGTGCTCGGCCCGGATCGCTTCCGAGGTGCGACTGCCGCCGTACAGCGGCAGGTTGGCCCGGATGTCCTCGCCGCGTGCCCCGTAGATGACGGTGGCCACCTTCAGCCGGGTGCGCCACTCGCCGTGTGGGCCGAGGCGGATCCGGAAGGTCATGCCGGACACCTCGACGTGTGCGGGCGCGCTGGAGCTGATCACCGTCTCGCGGTGGAAGTTCTCCCGGCGGTAGGTGAGGCGCAGCTCGCCGTCGCCGACGGTGGCGGTGCTGTGGCCGTGCTTCTGCCGGACGTGCTTGATCTCGAACAGGTCCGCGAAGTCGGCGCCCATGTCCAACCGGACGGTGAACTCCGTCTCCTTTCCGGCGTGGTTGAGCAGCGTCAGTTCCTCCTCGAAGCTGTCGCCGATGGACCGGCGCCGGATCACCGACACCTTCGCGTCCAGGTAGTGGGTCGGCTCGCCGGGGACGAGGAAGAAGCGGGTGCGGAAGGACTCCGCGTCGTCGACGCTGAGCGCGTGCAGCCGCTCGCCGTCGAGGGTCAGCACCCAGGTGGAGAGGAACCGGGTGTCGAATGAGAAGAGCCCCGTGGGGAAGTCGAGGGACGGCTCGATGTCGCCGTGCCGGTCGCTGACCAGGAAGGTGTTGCCGTCCAGGATGCTGACCGACTCCCTCACCGCAGCCGTCCGGCCTGCTCGCGGGCGACCTCGCGGGGATCCCGGGTGCCGGGCGGGTCGGGGAAGAACCGGCGGAACACCAGGAAGAGCACGACCTCGCCGCTGAAGCTGCTCTCGTTGCGCAGCACGCTCGAGATCGCCTGGGCCCGGCCGGTGACGAGCCGGTCGAACAATTCCTCGCTCGTGTACCAGATCGCGTCGGCCGGCCCCCGGTTGCGGCTGACGTCGATCGCGCCCGGCTGAAGCCGGACCAGCCAGTGCGCCGTCTGGTTGCCCCGGGCGAGGTCGATCTGCATCGTCCCGCTGACCGGACTGCGCAGCACCTGCGGGGCGCGCGCCGGCAGTGATTCGAAGAACCGCTCCGTCGCCTCGGTCACATTCCGAATCGTAGGCACCGGCTCCACCCGTCGGGCCGGTATCGAGGGGCGAGGGTCAGTAGACCAGCGCCTGCGCCCCCTCGGCCATCGCCTCCTCGACGAAGACCGCCGCGCCGGCGATGCGGACGCCCGGCAGGACGTCGTCCGGGCCGATGTCCCGACGGGCGGCGCACTGGGTGCAGGCGGTCACCGTGCCGGTCGTGAGGATCACGTGCAGCAGCTCGGCCAGCGGGGCCGAGTGCGGCAGCTCGAACTCCTGCGCCCGGCCCGGCAGCGCGAACCAGGTCGATTCCCCGGTCAACCAGAGCGACACGTGCACCCCGGCGGCGGCCGCGGTGGCGGCGACGGTGAAGGCCTGGGCGCACCGCTCGGGGGCGTCCGCGCCGGCGGTGGCCTTGACGACGAGAGTGCGGGCCATGGGGCCCAGCATAGGATGGTCGCGATGGTTACCGAGATCGGGTTCGTCAGCCTGCTGGTCGCCGGCCTGGGCGCGCTCGCCGGTGGCCTGGTCTACCTGGCTGTACGCATATCGAGAGGACGTTGGTGA
>NZ_JBFAVI010000002.1:0-21078 GCF_040679695.1 Micromonospora sp. NPDC052213 | reverse complement strand
AGCGCGAGGAGTGAGCCGGTTTTGCGAGCCCCGCAGTCGCGAACGAAGGTGGCACGGTGAGCGCGAGGAGTGAGCCGGTTTTGCGAGCCCCGCAGTCGCGAACGAAGGTGGCACGGTGAGCGCGAGGAGTGAGCCGGTTTTGCGAGCCCCGCAGCCGCGAACGAAGGTGGCACGGTGAGCGCGAGGAGTGAGCCGGTCTTGCGAGCCCCGCAGCCGCGAACGAGGAGAGGCGGAGTGAACCGGTGAGCGACGAGAACCCCCTGCAGCCGCCGCCGTGGCTGAACGCGCCGCCGGTCGACCCGTACCCCTACGAGGAGAGCCACGACCTGCGGGTCGGACCGAAGCTGCACCCGTCGCTGGACGGCCTGCTGCCGTACGTCGGGGTGTGGCGCGGCCGTGGCCGGGGCGGCTTCCCCACGATCGAGGACTTCGACTACGCCCAGGAGATCCGGATCAGCCACGACGGCCGGCCGTTCCTGTTCTACGAGTCGCGCGCCTGGATCCTGGACGAGCAGAGCCGGCCGGTCCGCCCGGCGGGCCGTGAGGTCGGCTGGTGGCGGCCGGTGATGGACGGCGAGCGGGTCACCGACGAGCTGGAAGCGCTGATGACCACGCCGACCGGGGTCATGGAGCTGCACATCGGCAAGCGCAAGGGCACCCAGCTCGAGTTCGTGACCGACGCGGTGGTCCGGACGGCGACCGCCAAGGAGGTCACCGCCGGTCACCGCCTCTTCGGCATCGTCGAGGGCGCGCTGCTCTACGCCCAGGAGATGGCCGCCGTCGGCCACGGCCTCTCGCCGCATCTCTCCGCCCGCCTCACCCGCGTGGCCGGCTGACCCGCCCGACCCGTCCCCCTCCCCGGTCAGGGGAGGGGGAAGCCCAGCAGGGCCTGGAGGGCCGGCGTGTGCGGGGAGCGGCGCAGCGGGACGGCGTCCAGGGTGCGGACCTCCGCCAGGCCACGGACGGACGAGGTGAGCCAGACGCCGTCGGCGGAGTGCAACTCGGCCGGGGTGACGAGGCGCTCGTCGGCCCGCAGGCCCAGTTCGTGGGCGTGGGCGAGGAGCCAGGCGGCGGTCACGCCCGGCAGCACGCCCGTCTCGGCGGCGGGCACGGTGCGGAGGGTGTCGCCGGCCAGCCAGACCAGGTTGGCGGTCGGGCCCTCCAGGGCGTACCCGTCGGAGGAGACCCAGAGCGCGTCGTCCACCCCGCTGCGGGCCGCCCAGCGGCGGGCGGCGGTGCTCACCGCGTACGACGTCGACTTGACCCCGGCGGGCAGCCAGTCGAGTGCGGCGCGGGCCCGCGCCGCGACGCCGAGCGGCAGGGTGGCGACGGTGATCCCGTCCCGACGGGCCGCCCGGGTCGCCGCCGGCACCTCGCCCAGCGTGGCGTGGACGCTCGGCGGGCCGCCGCCCTCCGGGCCCCGGGTGCAGACCAGCCGCAGCGCGCCCTCGACCTCGGCCGGCCAGCCGGCGCTCACGGTCTCCAGCAGGCCGACCAGCACGTCGGTGGGGGGCAGGGGGAGCTCGACGGCCGTCGCCGCCCGGGCCAGCCGGGCCAGGTGGGCGTCGCGCAGCCACGGCCGCCCGCCCCGCAGGTGCATGGTCTCGAAGAGCCCGTCGCCGTGCAGCACACCCCGGTCGTCGCCGCGCAGCACCGGCTCCCCGGGCGGCACCAGCCCGCGCCCGGGCACGGCGATCCTCGACGCCACCATGACCGCCGAGCGTAGCGGCGGGCCTGCGCACCGCTGCCGCCCGGTGCGGGGAGGCCGTCGCCCGCCCGCCGCCGTCACCGGTGGCGCGGGAACTCGACGGGCCGTTCGACCCGGCGGCCGGGGCGGCCGGGCGAACTATGATCGGACGGTGTCCGAATCCTCCCTCGCGGAAATGCTCCGCGCCCGTGGGCTGCGGCTGACGGCGCAGCGGCAACTGGTCCTCCAGGCCGTGCTCGACCTGGGGCACGCCACCCCGGAGCAGGTGCACACGGCCGTCCGGGAGGTGGCCGCGGGGGTCAACATCACCACCATCTACCGCACGCTGGAGCTGCTGGAACGGCTCGGCCTGGTCACCCACACCCACCTCTCGCACGGCTCGCCGACCTACCACGCGGCCGGCGAGGACCAGCACGTCCACCTTGTCTGCCGGGAGTGCGGCGCGATCGACGAGATCGATCCGGAGCTGCTGCGCCCGCTGGCCGACCGGTTGGCGCAGCAGCGCGGGTTCCGGGTGGACATCGGCCACGTCTCCCTCTTCGGCGTCTGCGACCGCTGCGAGAACGGGGACCGGAAATGATCGACATCGCGGGCGCGGTGAGCGTCGAGAGCATCGACGAGGCCAGCCGGGACCAGCCCGAGCCGGCGCACGTGGCGGCCGGCGTCCGGGGGGTGGCCGCGCACTACGGCGACCCGATGCGTGAGCAGCGCACCCTCGAGACCGCGGTCGGTCTGGTCGACCGCTCGCACCGGGGCGTCGTCGCGGTGCCGGGCGAGGAGCGGATCGGCTGGCTGCACACCCTCACCACCCAGCACCTGGCGCAGCTCGCCGCCGGTCAGGGCACCGAGCTGCTGGTGCTCTCGCCGCACGGGCACGTCGAGCAGCACGCCATGGTGGCCGAGGACGGCGTCACCACCTGGCTCGACACCGAGCCGGGCGCCACCACCGGCCTGCTGTCCTACCTGGAGAAGATGCGGTTCTTCAGCCGGGTCGAGCCGCGCGACGCGACCGGCGAGCACGCGCTGCTCTCGCTGGTCGGGCCGGAGGCCCCCGCCGCGGTGGAGACGCTCGGCGTGACCGGGCTGGCGGCACCCGACGTGGTCGCGGTGCCCGGCCCGAAGTTCCGCTCCGGCGAGGTGCCGCCCCGGCCGACCGCGCTGTACGACGTCAGGCCGCTCCCGGTCGGCGGGTGGGCGCGACGCGGCCCGCTGGGCGTGGACCTGCTCGTGCCCCGGGCCGCGATGGAACAGGTGGTCACCCAGCTGCGCGGCAACGGGGTGCCGGTGGCCGGGCTGTGGGCGTACGAGGCGGTGCGGGTGGCCGCCCGGCGGGCCCGGGTCGGGGTGGACACCGACCACCGGACGATCCCGGCCGAGGTGGACCTGGTCGCCCCCGCCGTGCACCTCGACAAGGGCTGCTACCGGGGCCAGGAGACCGTGGCCCGGGTGCACAACATGGGCCGGCCGCCGCGTCGGCTCGTCCTGCTGCACCTGGACGGGGTCACCACCGACCAGCCGCCGGTCGCCGGGACGCCGGTGACCCTCGACGGCCGGGCGGT
The DNA here is from genome assembly GCF_040679695.1 of Micromonospora sp. NPDC052213. NCBI lineage: Bacteria > Bacillati > Actinomycetota > Actinomycetes > Micromonosporales > Micromonosporaceae > Micromonospora > Micromonospora sp. NPDC052213. Next base: position 17,811 of record NZ_JBFAVI010000002.1, on the reverse strand, counting down.
CGGCTTCGTCGGCACCGCCGTGCACCACCACGAGCTGGGCCAGGTCGCCCTGGCCGTGGTCAAGCGCAACGTCGCCGACGACGCCCGCCTGCTCGTCGGCGAGACCGCCGCCGCGATCGATCCGGCCTAGCGCTCCGACGGCGAAAGAATCTCTCCTTCGCGGCGCCGAGGCCGGAAAAGTTCCGGTCGACTGGCTCCCTGACCTCGGTCTAGGATCCGGGCATGACGACAGGGACGTTGATCACGGTTGCCCCCACCGGCGCGGAGTCGGCCAAGGCGGAGGTGCCGGCGCTGCCGGTGACGCTCGACGAGCTGCTGCTCACCGCGAAGGAGTGCGAGGCGCTCGGCGCCGCCGTGATCCACGTCCACATCCGCGACGACGAGGCGAAGCCGACCCTGGACCAGGGGCGGCTGCGGGAGACCGTGGCGGCGCTGCGGGAGAGCACCGACCTGATCGTGCAGCTCTCCTCCGGCGGCGCGGTGACCGACCCGGAGGCCGACCGGCTCGCCGTGCTCGACGCGGGGCCCGACATGGCCTCCTGCACGATGGGCACGCTCAACTTCGGCGACGACGTCTTCCTCAACCGCTGGGAGTTCATCGTCGACCTGCACACCCGGATGCAGGAGCGCGGCATCGTCCCGGAGTACGAGATCTTCGACCTCGGCCACCTGACGGCCCTGCAGCGCCTGCTCGGCAAGTACGGCCTGCCGGCCGGCGGGCACGTGCACGTCGACTTCGTGATGGGCGTGCCGGGCGGCATGCCGGGCACCACCTCGACGCTGGTCGCCGCCCACCAGGCGCTGCGCGACCTGCCCGAGGGCACGACCTTCTCGGCCACCGGCATCGGCCGCAGCACCATTCCGGTCATGCTGGCGTCGCTCTCGGCCGGCGGGCACCTGCGCGTCGGCATGGAGGACACGGTGACCTACGCCAAGGGCCGCCCGGTGGAGTCCAACATGCAGCTCGTCGCCCGGGCGGTCGGCTTCGCCCAGCTCGCCCAGCGGCCGCCGCTGACCACCGCCGAGGCGCGCGGGCTGCTCGGCGTGCCGGCCGCCGGGCGGTAAGCGGCGGGTCGGCCGGCACTCCTGTACGCCCGGGCGTCGACTGCCTGGTCACCCGCCCGTCGGGGGTGGCCGGGCGGTCGGTACCGTCCACACCGTGGGAAAGACGTACGAGGGCGGCGTGCCGCTCGCCGAGGTGGTCCGGTCCGGGTTCGTCGAGGGCGTGCACCGGGGTTCGGTGGTGGTGCTCGACGCCGACGGCGCGCCGGTGGCCGGTGCCGGGGACGTGACCTCCCCGGTCTTCCCGCGCTCGTCCAACAAGCCGATGCAGGCGGTCGGGATGTTCCGCGCCGGGCTGGCGCTGACCGACCCGGCGGACGTGGCGCTGGTCGCGGCCAGCCACGCCGGGGAGGACTTCCACCTGGCCCGGGTCGGCGCGCTGCTGGCCGGCGCGGGGCTGGACGAGTCGGCCCTGCACTGCCCGCCGGAACTGCCGGTGGGCGAGGACGCGCGGGCCGCCGTGCTGCGCGCCGGCGGCGGTCCCACCCGTACGCAGATGAACTGCTCCGGCAAGCACAGCGGGATGCTGCTGACCTGCCTGGCGGCCGGCTGGCCGCTCGACGGGTACTGGCGCCCGGAGCACCCGTTGCAGCAGCGGCTCCGCGACGCGGTCGAGGAGTTCACCGGTGAGCGGGCGGCGGCGGTCGGGGTGGACGGCTGCGGCGCTCCCGTGCTCGCGGTGTCGCTGACCGGCCTGGCCGGGGCGTACCTCCGGCTGGTGTCGGCGGAGCCCGGCTCCGTGCCCCGGACGGTGGCCGACGCGATGCGCACCCACCCGGAGATCGTCGGCGGCACGCAGGCCGACGACACCCGGCTGATGCGCGGCGTCCCCGGGCTGCTCGCCAAGGTGGGCGCCGAGGGCGTCATCGCAGTCGCGGTGCCCGGGACCGGCGCGGTCGCCCTCAAGATCGACGATGGTGCGGGCCGGGCGCGGATGCCGGTGCTGGTCTCCGCCCTGCGCCGCCTCGGCCTGGACGCCCCGGTGCTGGCCGAGTACGCCGAGGTGCCCCTCTTCGGCGGCGGCCTCCCGGTCGGCGCCGTACGCCCCGTCTGGTAGCCGCCGCCGCGGCGCCCCGGCCGGCGACGCCGAGGCGGTCAGCGCGCCGACGGCCCGGCGCCGGGCGCCGGGCCGGGTCGGGCGTCAGGGCAGGAAGTCGAGCAGGGCGGCGTTGACCGGGGCGGGACGCTCCAGCGGCAGCAGGTGGGCCGCGTCCGGCACGTCGGGCAGGCGGGTCGCGCCCGGCGCCTCGGCCGCGATCCGGTCGGCGAGCCGGTTGATGTCGGGTACGTCCGCGGCGCCGGCGGTGACCAGGACCGGCACCCGCAGCTCGCCGAGACGCCCGATCGCGGGCGGGTCGAGTTCGGCGACGTCCACCGCGCTGAGGGCCTGCTCGGCGGCGAGCGCCCGCTGGTCCATCTCGACGGCGAACGCGACCAGCTCCGGGTCGACGTCCTCCGGGCGGCGTCCGGGGCCGACCACCCAGAACCGCACCTCACCGGCGGCGCTGGCGGCGAAGTCCTCCGGGTCGACCTCGCCCACCAGGGTGTCCCAGAGGCCGTTCGCCTCCTCGGACCACTCGTGTCCGGAGACGGCGCTGCCGAGCAGGGCGAGCGCGGTCACCCGGTCGGGGTGGGCCAGCGCGGTGTCGATGGCGACCGCGCCGCCGAACGAGCAGCCGACCAGGGCGGCCCGGGGGAGGTCGAGCGCGTCGAGCAGCCCCGCCACGTCGTCGTGGTGGGCGAACGGGGCGGGTGGCAGCTCCGAGTCGCCGTAGCCGCGCAGGTCCAGGGCGATCACCCGGTGCCGCTCGGCCAGCGGGCCGATCTGTTCCCGCCACATCCGGCGGTCCGCGATCCCCGCGTGCAGCAGGACGACGGGGGTGCCGCTGCCGGTGTCGTCGTACGCGAGCACCGCGCCGTTCACCTCGATCTTGGTCATCGCAGGAAGGTACGCAAGTGACGATCGGGCACGCAACTTGCATATGTGAGACCTCGCTAACTCTGGTTAGCACTTTGCTTGCAAGAGTTAGCAAGGCGGGCTACCGTCGGGGTATGGCCACTGGTAAAGACCTTCCCGACGTCGGCGGGTTCATTCGCGACCTGCGCCGCAACGCGAAGATCTCGCTCCGACAGCTCGCCGAGCAGGCGGGGGTCAGCAACCCGTACCTCAGTCAGATCGAGCGCGGCCTGCGCAAGCCGAGCGCGGAGGTGCTCCAGCAGCTCGCCAGCGCGCTGCGGGTCTCCACCCCGGCGATGTACCTGCGCGCCGGGCTGCTCGACGACAAGGAGGGCCAGGGCGTGCTCGCGGCCATCGCGGTCGACCCCGACCTGACGATGGCGCAGAAGCAGTCGCTCACCCAGATCTACGAGACGTTCCGGCGGGAGAACGCGCGGCTCGCCGAGGCGACCGCGGCGGCCGCCGGCGCCACGCCGGACGGTGCCGCCCCGGGCGCGCCCGAGGCCGCCGAGGCGCCGGACCTGGCCAACCTCGCCGCCACCGGACCCACCACGGCGGAGGGCACCCCGACCGAGGCCGTCCTCGAGTCGGTCGCCGTCACCGAGGCCGGCCCCGCCCCCGCTCCGACCGACACCCCCGCGAAGAAGGCCGCCCGCAGGGCGGTCCCGAAGGCCGCCGACGCGGCCGAAGAGGAGAAGTGATGACCCAGCCGAAGACCCACCGCATCCCGGCCCCGATCTACGCCGCCGCCGGCGCGGGCGAGCTGGCCCTCCAGCAGCTCCGCAAGCTTCCCGCCGTGGTGACCGAGGTCGTCGCCGACCTGGGCGGCAAGGCCGTCGTGACCGGCTTCGAGCTGCGGCAGAAGGCCAACGACACGCTGCGCACGGCGAACCTGACCGCCAGCGGCCTGCGCGAGAAGGCCGCCTCGTCCGACCTCGACCTGAAGCGCCTCCGCGAGGCGGCCGACCTCGACAAGCTGCGCGAGGTCGCGGACCTCGACAAGCTCCGCGAGGTCGCCGACCTGGACAAGCTGCGCGAGGTGGCGACCCGTAACGCCGCCGTGGTGGTCGCCGGCGCCCAGGCCGCGCAGGAGCGGGCGCAGGCCGCGTACGTCGCGCTGGTCGCCCGGGGCGAGCGGGTCGTCGGCGCCGGCGTGCTGGAGGCCGCCGAGACCGTGAACGCCGACATCGAGGCCACCGAGGCCGAGGTCGAGCGGGCCGGGACCGCCGCGAAGCCGGCCGCGACGACGTCGGCCGCCCCGACCGCCGTCGAGGTGCCGGCGCCGACCGCCCCGACCGCCGCCGAGGTGCCGACGCCGGCCGACGTGGCCGAGGTCGTGGAGGCCAAGCCGGCCGCCGCCAAGAAGGCGACCCGGGCGCCCCGGGCCACCAAGACCGCCACCAAGACCGCCACCAAGGCCGCCGCCAAGCCGGCCGCCACGCCGTCGGCGAAGCTGCCCCGGGCCACCAAGCGGACCCGCCCGGCCGCCGAGTGACCTGATGCTCCACCGGACCCCGGACAACGTCTTGTCGGACGTTTCCGGGGTCGCCGGCATAAGCTTGCCGTCATGGCCCACGCCGCGCCGCTCTTCGCCTTCGAAGTCCGCTACGTGATCGAGCTGATCCTGCTCGTGTTCGCGTTGATCGTGCAGGGCGTCGCCCTGGTGCACGCCATCACCCAGCGCTCCGACGCCTTCACCGCCATCGGCACCCTGCCCAAGGGCGGCTGGGTCGCCATCCTGGCCGTCTGCCTGGTGCTGACCCTGCTCGGCTTCGGCCCGATCAGCCTCTTCGGCCTGATCGGCATCGCGGCGGGCCTCATCTACCTGCTCGACGTCCGGGTCGGCCTGCGCGACCTGAGCGACGGCAGAGGGTCCTGGTGAGAGGTTTCCGCTGGCCGCCCCCGCCGGACGGCGGACCCCGCACCTGGGGGCCCGGCCCCGGTGCCCCGCGCACCGGCAGGCCGGCCCTGCCCGAGCCGGAGACCGAGCTGGTCGCCACGCCGCACGGCGTACGGCTGGAGCAACTCGTCACCGGGGCGGGCGACCCGACCACCGTGTTCGCCCACGGGCTGGGCAACGGCATCGCCACCACCCGGCCGTTCGGCAGCGGGGTGACCGGCCGCAAGCTCTTCTTCCAGTTCCGCGGGCACGGCCGCTCCGACGCGCCGCCCGGCCCGTGGAGCTACCTGGACCTCGCCCGCGACCTGCGCGCGGTCGCCGACCTGGGCGGCGCCACCCGGGCCTTCGGCGCCAGCCTCGGCGCGGGTGCGCTCTGCCGGCTGCTCGCCGAGAGCCCCGAACGCTTCGAGCGGCTGGTCTTCTTCCTGCCGGCGGTGCTGGACCGGCCGCGCGGCGAGGTCGCCCGATCCCGGCTGACCGAGCTGTTCGACGCCGTGGAGAGCGGGGACGCCTCCGCCGTCGCCGACGTGGTCCAGGCGGAGCTGCCGCCGGCGGTGCGCAACACCCCGGCCGGCTGGGCCTACCTGCGCCAGCGGCTCGACCAGCTCCTCCGCGACGGGCTCGCCCCCGGGCTCGCCAGCCTGCCCGAGCAGGCGCCGCTGCGCGACGCCGGGTCGCTGGCCGCGGTCACCGCGCCCGCCCTGGTGATCGGCTGCGCCGGCGACGACCTGCACCCGGCCGAGGTCGCCGAGCAGCTCGCGGCCGCGCTGCCCCGGGCCACCCTGCACGTGTACGACCGGCCCGGCGTCCTCTGGACCGAACGCGCCGACCTGCGCAGCCGGATATCCGCCTTCCTCAACGAGTAAGGTGCCCTGACATGGGTGTCACACACCACGGTCGTACGCACCGGTTGGACCTCGCCGATCCGACGCTGCGGGAGTGGGAGTGCACCGTGCTGCACGCCGACCCGGAGCAGGGCATCGTGCTGGACCGGTCGGCGTTCTACCCGGGCGGTGGCGGACAGCCGCCGGACCACGGCGTACTGCTCTGGCAGGGGGTGCAGACCCGGATTGTCGGCACCCGCAAGGGCGACGACCTCTGGCTGATCCCGGCCGAGGGCGACCCGCTGCCGCCGGCCGGCACCGCGGTGACCGGTGCTGTCGAGGACGAGCGGCGCACCCGCCTGATGCGGACCCACTCCGGGCTGCACGTGCTCTGCGGAGTGGTGTTCCGCGACTTCGGCGCGCTCGTCACCGGCGGCAACATGGAGCCGGGCGAGGCCCGGATGGACTTCAACCTGCCCGAGGTGCCGCCCGACTTCAAGAGCCGCATCGAGGAGCTGGTCAACGCCGAGGTGGCCGCCGACCGGGCGGTCGCCGTGCGGGTGCTGCCCCGGGCCGAGGCGCTCGCCCTGCCGGACATCATCCGGACCCAGTCCAACCTGATCCCGCCGGACGAGCAGGAGGTCCGGATCGTCGACATCGTCGGGCTGGACGTCCAGGCCGACGGCGGCACGCACGTCGCCTCCACCGCCCAGATCGGCAAGGTGCAGGTGGTCAAGGTGGAGAGCAAGGGCCGCGCCAACCGCCGCGTCCGCGTACGGCTGACCGATTGACCCGGCGGCTCCCGGCGCCGGACACCGACGCCGGGAGCCGAGCCGTCACACCAGGTCGATCCGTTCCCGCTCGATCGGGTAGCCCGCCCTGGCGAAGGTGGCGGCCATCGGGTGGTTCGTCTGGTCGGTGGCCGCCACGATCTCCTTCACCCCCGCCTCGACCAGCAGGTTGGTGGCCTCGACCAGCAGGTCGTACGCGTACCCGTGCCCGCGCTGCTCGGGCACCACGCCGACGAAGCCGACGATCGGGTCGCTGTGGTTGCGGGCCGGCACGGTGACGCCGACCAGTTCGCCCTCGGGCGTCCAGGCCAGCCGCCACCAGTCGCGCGGGCTCGGCAGCCAGCGCAACAGGTCGAGTTCCTCCTGCGCCGCCGCGTCCGGCCCGTGCTCGGCGGCGGTGTGCCGGGCGTGCGCGTCGAGGCTCTCCTCGCCCACCCGGCGCAGCACGTCGAGGATCACGGCGTCGTCCGGCTCCGGTCGGAACTCCAGCCGGCCGGGACGGGCGGGCAGCCCGCACTCCGGCGTCCAGCGGTAGCGGTACCGCTCGACGAGCACCGACATGCCGGCTGCCGTCGCGGCGTCGATCCGGGCCTCGACCTGGGCGCGGACTGCCGGGTCGTCCCGCCAGCCGGGCGGCACCGAGAGCGAGTACTCGGCCCGCAGCGGCGCGGTCCGGAGCAGCCGGACCGCCGCCTCCCGGTCGGTGAAGTCGAACCAGTCGAGGGCCAGCGGCGCGACGTCGTCCGGCCCGCCCCACCAGGCGGCGCGGGCCACCACCACGTCGCCGCGCAGGGCCACCCAGCTCCACTCGGGACGGTACTGGCCGTCGGCGGCCATGTCGGGGTAGTTCTCGCCGAACGCGGCGCGGCCCACCAGCCCGGGGTCGGGCAGCGAGTCGAACAGTTCTTCCTCGCCCACGGTGAGCGGGCGGATGACCAGGTCGGTCATGGGGATCCTTCCGGGTGCGACGTGCTCCCGGGTCAGGACCGTGGCGTCCTCGCGGCCGGGTGGGAGCACAGCGATGTCGTGATGGACACGGTGCCCACCTCCCTTCCAAGATCGAGGACGCCGGAGCAGACTAACAGCCCGCTCCGGCCGGCCCAACCGCATTGCGGCCCGGTCCGGCGGACGGCCGGATCCTCGGTGCGGCGGGGTCTCCGGCGGGCTCAGCGCGGGGCGCCGTGGTCGGCCAACTGCGCAGACCCGCCCTGCCGTGCCCTGTCGAGCTGCCCCACCCGGGGAGCGGGGGCGCGGCTCAGGGCGCGGTCAGCCCGGGCGGCAGGTGGGCGGCGCGGACGTCGAGCAGCCAGCGTTCCACGGTGGCCTCGTCGGGGCGGTCCGGCAGCGGGGAGCGGGCGCGGTCGAAGTCGCGTTCCGCCTCGGCGAGCAGCGCGCGCGCCTCCTCCAGTTCGCCGTCGGCCACCCGGTCGCCGAATGCCCGGAACCACCCGGGGTCGGCGAGCCGGATCTCCAGCACGCCGGTCGTGTAGAGCAGCCGGCCCTGGTGCACCAGCCGGGCCAGGTGCCGGGCGTGCTTGGCGGTCCGCCGCCGCGTGTCGGCCGAGAACGTGCCGTCGCCCCGGGACTCCAGTTTGCGGAACTGCTGGCCGGCGTAGCCGAGGTAGGCGTCGCGGACGCGGGGCGCGCTGAGGAACGCCGACCGGATGGCGATCAACCGGTCGCCGAACTCCGTCCGGGTCTCGTAGCAGTCGTCGGGCAGCCAGGCCAGCTCGGTGGCGGTCGGGTTGCCGCTCAACGCGAGCCGGCACCACTTCGCGGCCTCGTGCAGGGTCGTGTCGGGGTCGGTGGTCACCACCGACTCGCGGGGCGGGCGTAGGCCGTGGAACGCGACGGTGGGCGCGGCGAAGACGCCGATCCGGTCGACGTCGGAGCCAGGACCGGCCAGCCCGTACGCGACCGAGCCGACGATGCCGGAGAGCAGCAGGTGCATGCGGGCGAGCATGACGCACCACACCCGATGCGCGAAACCGGACTTCCGCTGTCAGGTATCGCTGACAGGCTCGCCGCATGACGACACCGCTGACAGGGAAGATCGCGCTCGTCGCCGGGGCGACACGGGGCGCCGGCCGGCAGATCGCCGTCCAGTTGGGCGCGGCCGGCGCCACCGTCTACGCGACCGGCCGCAGCAGCCGGGCCGGCCGCTCCGAGATGGACCGGCCGGAGACCATCGAGGAGACCGCCGAGCTGGTCACGGCGGCCGGCGGCACCGGCATCGCCGTCCGGGTCGACCACCTCGTGCCCGAGCAGGTCCGCGACCTGGTCGCGCGGATCGACGCCGAGCAGGGCCGGCTCGACGTGCTGGTGAACGACATCTGGGGCGGCGACCCGCTGATCACCTGGGAGAAGCCGGTCTGGGAGCAGCCGCTGGACGCCGGCTTCCGCACCCTGCGGCTGGCGATCGACACGCACATCATCACCAGCCACTTCGCCCTGCCGCTGCTGATCCGCCGCCCCGGCGGCCTCGTGGTGGAGGTCGGCGACGGCACCAGGGAGTACAACGACGCCAACTACCGGCTCTCGGTCTTCTACGACCTCGCCAAGATCTCGGTGAACCGGCTCGCGGCGACTTGGGCGCACGAGGTGGCGCCGCACGGGTGCACCGCCGTCGCGCTGACCCCGGGCTGGCTCCGGTCGGAGTCGATGCTGGAGCTCTTCGGCGTCACCGAGGAGAACTGGCGGGACGCCCTGGACAAGCAGCCGCACTTCGCCATCTCGGAATCGCCGGCGTTCGTCGGGCGCGCGGTGGCCGCCCTGGCCGCCGACGAGGACCGGGCCCGCTGGAACGGACGGTCCGTGTCCAGCGGCGAACTGGCCAAGGTGTACGGCTTCACCGACGTCGACGGCAGCCGCCCGGACGCCTGGCGGTACATAGTCGAGGTGCAGGACCCGGGCAAGCCGGCCGACGTCACCGGCTACCGCTGACCGTCGGCGTCGGTCCGCGCCGTCCCGGGCGCATGCGGAGGCCGCGTCGCGTAGAGCGCGGCGGCGCGGGACGTGGCCTCGGCCAGTCGCGCCCGCAGCTCCGGCGGGTCGAGCACCTCGACCTCCGGCCCCAACCCCAGCAACTGGCTGTACGCCACGTCGACGGACTCGACGGGCAGCCGGGTCGTCACCCAGCCCTGCCCGTCGGGCCCGTCGGCGGCGGCGACCGCCTCGTCGTACGCGAAGGGGGCGTCGGCCAGGTGCCGGAGCTGGCGCAGGCCGGCGGGGCTCAGCCGGACGGTGACTCGGTCCCGCAGCATGCCCCGGAGGAACGCCTCGGCCTGCTCCCGCCAGTACCGGGCCAGGTCGAAGCCCTCGTCCCGGTCGAACGTCTCCCCGCGCACCGCGACGTCGGTGACCCGGTCCACCCGGTACGTGCGCACGTCGTCGCCGACCCGGCCGACGAGATACCAGACGCCGTTCTTGAGCACGAGCCCGTACGGCCACACGGCCCGCGTCACCTCGCGGTCGCCGCGCCGGTAGCGCAGCTCGACCACCCGGTCCCGCCAGACCGCCCCGGCCAGCTCGGTCAGCCACGGCGGCGGCCCCACCTCCCGGAACCAGCCCGGCACGTCGAGGTGGAACCGCTGCCCGGTGCGGGCCGGCGCGTCGCGCAGCGCCGGCGGCAGCGCGGCCAGCACCTTCAACTCGGCCGAGGCCACCGCGTCGGCGAGCCCCATGTCGCCGGCCGGCCCGCGCAGTCCGGCCAGGAAGAGCGCCTCCGCCTCGTCCCGGGTCAGCCCGGTCAACCGGGTCCGGTAGCCGCCGAGCAGCCGGTAGCCGCCGGCCCGGCCCCGGTCGGAGTAGACCGGCACCCCGGCGGCGGAGAGCGCCAGCACGTCCCGGTAGACCGTCCGCTCGGACACCTCCAACTCCCGCGCCAGCTCGGCCGCGGTCATCGTCTCCCGCGCCTGGAGCAGCAACACCAACGAGATCAACCGGGCCGCCCGCACCCGTCCATCCTGCCCCGATGCCGTACGGCCGCTGTCGGGGCGTCGGCCGACGGCGACCACTAGGCTCTGCGGTCGTGAACGCACCCCGTATCGCCGCGCCCGTGACCGGCGCCGTCGGCCGGTTCTTCACCGGCGTGGGCCTGCTCCTGCGCGGCCTCGGCCTCTACGTCCGCAGCCCCGGGCTGATGCTGCTCGGCATCGTGCCGGCGCTGATCTCCGGTGTGCTCTTCGTGGCCGCGTTCGCCACCCTGGCGTACTTCGTCGACGACCTGGCCGCGCTGGTCACGCCGTTCGCCGACGACTGGTCGGCCACCTGGCGCAACCTGGTCCGGGTGGTCGCCGGGCTGGCCTTCCTCGGCATCGGCGGCCTGCTCGCGGTGGTCAGCTTCACCGCGGTCACCCTGGTCATCGGCGACCCGTTCTACGAGAAGATCTCCGAACGGGTCGAGGAGCGCCTCGGCGGCACGCCCGGCGCGGTCGACGTGCCGTTCTGGCCGTCGCTGCGGCGCAGCCTCGCCGACTCGGTACGGCTGGTGGGCCTCTCGGTGCTGTTCGGCATCCCGCTCTTCGCCGCCGGGTTCGTCCCGGTGGTCGGCCAGACCGTGGTGCCGGTGATCGGCGCGGCGGTCGGCGGCTGGCTGCTCGCCGTGGAACTGGTCGGCGCCCCCTTCTACCGGCGCGGGATGCGGCTGCCGGAGCGCCGGTCGATCCTCAAGGCGGACCGGCCGACCACGCTCGGCTTCGGGGTGGCGGTCTTCGTCTGCTTCCTGATTCCGCTCGGCGCGGTGCTGGTCATGCCGGCCGCCGTCGCCGGGGCGACCCTGCTGGCCCGCCGCTCGCTCGGCCAGCCCATCACGGCGGGCTGATCCACCGGCGGGGCCGTCAGGACAGCGCCCCCGGTGCGCCGGTGTAGTCCGACCACATCCGGTCGCCGTCCCGCTTGACGAGGCTGAACGCCACCACCTCGCCGCCGGCCTCGGCCGCCGTGCTGGCCGCGCGGTCCAGGCCCAGGTTGTCCCAGACCTCGGAGCGCCAGCGGGCGGTCCGGACCCGCACGTCAGGCCGCTCCGCGTACGGCGGCGACGGCCTCGACCTCGACGAGCTGGTCGGTGTAGCCGAGCACGGCCACCCCGAGCAGGGTGCTGGGCGGCTCGTGGTCGCCGAACGCGTCCCGGACCACCTCCCACACGGCCACCAGGTCGGCCTGGCGGGACGACGCCACGTAGACGGTGGTCTTGACGACGTCGGTGAGCCGGGCGTCGGCCGCCGCGAGGGCGGTCTCCAGGTTGGCCATCACCTGCCGGGCCTGGCCGACCGGGTCGCCCGGCGCGACGGTCCGTCCCTCGGCGTCGAGCGGGCAGGCGCCGGCGGTGAAGACGAGCCGGGCCGGCGGCTCGACCGTGGCCGCGTACGCGTACTCGGCGACGTCGGAGAGGGCGGGCACGGGGATCAGCCGGGTCGGTGAGGTCACGGCGGCGACGCTACCGCCGGACCCCGGGCGGCTCGACCGGATATCCGCCGACCGGTCAGGCCGACTCGCGGACCACCAGCTCGGTGGGGAGCACCACGGCCCGCTCGATCGCCTCGCCGGCGGCCAGCCGCAGCAGCAGCCGGGTCATCCGCCGGCCGAGCTCCACGATCGGCTGGCGGACGGTGGTCAGCGGGGGCTCGGTGTACGCGGCCGTCTCGATGTCGTCGAAGCCGATCACCGCCACGTCGTCCGGCACCCGCCGCCCCGCCTCGCGCAGCGCCCGCAGGGCGGCGTGCGCCATCAGGTCGGAGGCGGCGAAGACCGCGTCCAGGTCGGGGTGCTCGGCGAGGAGCTGCCGCATCGCCGTCGTCCCGGACTCGCGGGTGAAGTCGCCGGTCGCCACCAGCTCCGGCAGCCCGGCCTCGGCGACCGTGTTCCGGTAGCCGGTGAGCCGCTCGATGCCGGCCACCATGTCCTGCGGGCCGGCGATGGTGGCGATCCGCCGGCGACCGCCCGCGATCAGGTGCCGGACCGCCGTGGTCACCCCGCCGACATGGTCGACGTCGACGTACGGAACGTCGGCGCCGTCGAGCGGGCGACCGCTGCACACCACCGGGATGCCCAGCCGGGCGAGCCGGCCGGGCAGCGGGTCCTCGCCGTGCAGCGAGGCGAAGAGCACCCCGTCCACGTGCCGCCCGGTGGTGTAGCGCTCCACCCGGTCGTGCCCGGCCGGCGAGCCGGCCAGCATCAGCACGAGCTGCTTGTCGGCGGCCTCCAGCTCCTGGGCGGCGCCCCGGATGATCCCCGGGAACACCTGGTCGTCGGAGAAGACCCGGGTGGCGGCCTCCGGCAGCACCAGGGCGACCGAGTCGGTCCGCTGGGTGACCAGGCTGCGGGCGGCCAGGTTCGGCACGTACCCCAGCTCGGCCACCGCCCGGCGGACCGCCTCCTGGATCGGCTCGGCGACGGTCGTGGAGCCGTTCACCACCCGGGAGACGGTCGCCCGCGAGACCCCCGCCCGCCGGGCCACCGCCTCCAGTGTCGGCCGCTGCGCCGTCGTCATCCCCGTTACCACCGCCTCGTCACAGCCCGTTCCGGGAGATCACCTCCTGGTACCACCGGGCGCTGGACTTCGGTGTGCGGCGCTGGGTCAGGTAGTCGACGTGGATGATCCCGAACCGTCGGCGGTAACCCTCGGCCCACTCGAAGTTGTCCAACAACGACCATACGAGATAGCCCCGCAGGTCCACCCCTCGGGAGATCGCCTCGTGCGCGGCGCGCAGGTGCCCGTCGAGGTAGGCGATCCGGTCGGCGTCGACCACCTGCCCGGCGCCGTCGGGGGCGTCGGCGCCGGCCTTGTCGGGAAACGCGGCGCCGTTCTCGGTGACCATCAGCGGCACGCCGGGGTAGTCGGTGGCGAGCCGCTCCAGCAGCCGGGTCAGCCCGGCCGGCTCGATCATCCAGCCCATGTCGGTCAGCGGCCCGACCGGCGGCAGGAACTCGACGGCGCCGTCGGTGCCCGGGTACGCGCTGCCGCCCGCGCCGTCCGGCCGGCCGGCGACGTAGGTGGGCGCGTAGTAGTTGACCCCGAGCAGGTCGATCGGGGCGGCGATCAGCTTCTCGTCGCCGTCCCGGACGAACGTCGGCTCGACGATCCGGGCCACGTGCTCCAGCACGTCCTCCGGGTAGGCCGCCCGCAGCAGCGGGTCGAGGAAGATCCGGTTGTGCAGGCCGTCCACCAGGCGGACCGCCGCCGCGTCGGCGGCGCTGTCGGGGTCGGCGGGGCGCACGTCGGCCGGGTTGAGGGTGATCCCGACGGTCTCCGCGCCGGCCGCGCGCAGCGCGCGGGCCGCCAGGCCGTGCCCGAGCAGCAGATGGTGTACGGCGGCGAAGGCCGCGCCCGGGTCCCGCCCGCCGGGGGCGTGCACCCCGTTGCCGTAGCCCAGGTACGCCGAGCACCACGGCTCGTTGAGCGTGGTCCAGGTGCGTACCCGGTCGCCGAGCCGGGCGTGCACCGCCGTGGCGTACGTGGCGAGGTGCTCGGCGGTCTCCCGGTTGGTCCAGCCGCCCCGGTCCTGGAGGGTCTGCGGCAGGTCCCAGTGGTAGAGCGTGACGATCGGGTCGATGCCCCGGTCCAGCAGCGAGTCCGTGAGCCGGTCGTAGAAGTCCAGGCCGCGCGGGTTGACCGGGCCGGTGCCGTCGGGCTGGATCCGCGGCCAGGCTACCGAGAAGCGGTACGCCCGCAGCCCCAGCTCCGCCATCAGCGCCACGTCGTCGGCGTACCGGTGATAGTGGTCGCAGGCCACGTCGCCGGTGTGCCCCTGGTGGACCTTGCCCGGCGTACGGCTGAAGGTGTCCCAGATCGACGGGCCGCGACCGTCGGCGGTGGCCGCGCCCTCGATCTGGTACGCGGCGGTCGCCGCGCCCCAGACGAAGTTCTCGGGGAATCGCAGAGTGCTCACGCCTTGACCGCACCTTCCATGATGCCGCCGATGATCTGGCGGCCGAACAGGACGAAGACCAGGAGCAGCGGAAGGGTGGCGATGGCCGTCCCCGTGAACACCTGGGACATGTCGGTGTAGTACCCGTCGGAGAGGGTGCGCAACGCGAGCTGCACGGTCGGGTTCTCCGGATCGTTGAGGACGGCGTACGGCCAGAGGAAGTCGTTCCAGGTCGTCATGAAGGTGAGCAGCCCGAGCACGGCGGCGGCCGGGCGCAGCGCCGGCAGCACCACGTTCCAGTAGATCCGCGCGGTGTTGCAGCCGTCCACCCGGGCCGCCTCGATCAGCTCGTTGCTGACGGCCTGGCCGGCGTACTGCCGCATCATGAACACCCCGAAGCCGGTGACCAGGGCCGGTACGATCACCGCCGGCAGCCGGTCGTTCCAGTTCAGCCTGGTCATCAGCAGGTAGAGCGGGATGACGCCGAGCTGGGTGGGCACCATCATCGTCGCGATGATCACCATGAGCAGCGCGTTGCGGCCCCGGAACCGCAGCTTGGCGAAGGCGAACCCGGCCAGCGTGGAGAAGAAGACCACCGAGACGGTGACCGTGGTCGCCACGATCGCCGAGTTGACCAGGCCGGTGACGAAGTACGCGTCGGTGTTGCCGAGCAGGCGGGAGGCGTTCGCGCCGAGGTTGCCGCCGGGGGTGACCGGGGGCGGGAGCTGGCCCATCGCGTCGTTGGAGCGGCTCGCCACCACGAACATCCAGTAGATCGGGAAGACCGAGAGAACCGCGGCGGCGATCAGCGCGGCGTAGGTGAGCCGGCTGGCGGCCCAGAGGCGGGTCATCGGGGTCCTTCCTTCGGCCTCGCGTCCACCTTCGGGGGCCGCGCGCCCTCGCCGAGCCGGCGCAGGAGCAGCACGTTGACCGCCGCGACGACCGCGATCAGCGCGAAGAGCAGCCACGCCACCGCCGAGCCGTACCCGAAGTTGTAGTGGGGCGCGAAGGCGTTCTCGAACATGTACATGGTCACGGTCTGCGACTCCCGCAGCGGTCCGCCGCGGATCGGGTTGGTCCCGGAGTGGAAGAGCCGGGGCTCGGTGAAGAGTTGGAGCCCGCCGATGGTGGAGATGATGACGGTGAAGATGATCGTCGGCTTGAGCAGCGGCACGGTGATCGACCAGAACTGCCGGGCCCGGCCGGCGCCGTCGATGGCGGCCGACTCGTACAGGTCGCGCGGGACGGCCTGCATCGCGGCCAGGAAGATCAGCGCGTTGTAGCCGGTCCACCGCCAGTCGACCATCGCCGAGATGGCCACCCAGGACGCGAACCTGTTCGACTTCCACTCGACGGCGTCGATCCCGACCAGGTCGAGCAGCCAGTTGACCATGCCGAACTCGCGGCCGAAGAGCACCCCGAAGACGATCGCGACGGCGGCGGTCGAGGTGATGTTGGGGATCAGCACCGCCATCCGGAACGTCGTCCGGGCCCGCAACCGCCGGTTGAGCAGGTTGGCCAGCCAGAGCGCGGCCAGCAGCTGCGGGACGGTGGAGATGACGAAGATGCCGAGGGTGTTGACCACCGCGTGCCAGAAGTCGGTGTCCGCCAGCAGTCGGCTGTAGTTGTCGAGGCCGACGAACGGGTGGTCGCTGCCGAGCAGGTCCCAGTCGTGCAGCGAGACCCAGAACGTGTAGGCCAGCGGGTAGACCCCGAACACCGCGAAGAGCACGAAGAACGGGGCGATGAACAGGTAGGGCGAGAACCTCGTGTCGAGGCGGCTGAGCCGCGTCCCCGGCGTACGCCGGCCGGTGCGGGGCGCCGGCGCCACCGGCGGGCGCGCGTCGAGCTGGGCGGTCATGCCCGAACCACTCCTTTCCCGGGTGCGGGCGGGACCGGCACCCCCGGCGCCCACCCGCCCGCACTCCCGGCTCGGGCTACTTGGCGGCGGCCTTCTTCGCGTTGTTCACCGCGTCCGTCCAGCCCTGTTCGGGGCTGCGCTGACCGAGTTCGACCGTGCGGACGGCGTTCTCGACCTCGGTGCGGACGGCCTGGTTCTTCGGCCCCATGTAGACCGGCTTGAGGGTCTTGGCGCCCTCGCCGAAGATCTGACCGACCGGGGCGTCCGAGAAGTACGCGTTCCTGGCGTCGACGATCGCCGGGTCGGCCAGCGCCTGCGGCGAGGAGGGCAGCGGGCCCTTGGCCTTGAACGCCCCGATCTGGCCCTTGGCGCTGGTCAGGAACTTCGCCAGCTCGATCGCCTCGGCGCGGTGCCTGCTCTGGGCGGGCACGGCGAGCCACGACCCGCCCCAGTTGCCGCCGTTGCCGGGCACCCGGGCGATGTCCCACTTGCCCCTGGCCTCGGCGCCCGCGTTGCCCTCGATGACGCCGGTCATCCAGGCCGGGCAGGCGATGGTGGCGAACTTGGCCTGCTTGAAGGCCGAGACCCACTCCTCGGACCAGGAGCCGTACCTGCCGGACAGCCCGGAGTCGACGATGTCCATCGTGGTGTCCCAGGCCTGCCGGACCGCGGGGTTGCTGTCCACCACCAGGTTGCCGGCGGTGTCGTAGTAGTGGTAGCCCTGCGCGTTGCCCGCCGTCTGGAGCACGATGGTGTTGAAGATGTTGGTCGCGGCGTCCAGGAACGAGGCGCCGGTGTTCTTCGCCTTGAACTGCTCGCCGACCTTGATGTAGTCCTGCCAGGTCGGCCAGAGCTTCGACACCTCGTCGCGTTCGGTGGGCAAGCCGGCCTTGGCGAACAGGTCCTTGCGGTAGCACATCGCCATGCCGCCGACGTCGGTGCCCAGGCCGATCAGCTTGCCGTCCTGGGTCATCCCGCCCTTCCACTTCCACTCCAGGAAGTTGCCCTGGAGTTCGGCCCCGCCGTGGTCGAGCAGGTTGACGAAGTTGTCGGGGTTGGCCTTGTACTCGACCATCAACCCCTCTTCGATGGCGACGACGTCGCCCGCGCCCTTGCCGGCGGCGAGCCACTGGGTCAGCTTCGGCGAGTAGTCGTCGAGGTTGGTGCCGGTGCCCCGCTCGACGATCTTCACGCCGGGGTGGCTGGCCATGTACTCCTTGTAGAGCTCCTCGTAGCCGAACTGGCTGAACACGTCGACCGTCAGCGTGATCTGGCCGTCGTCGGCGGGTTCGTCGCCGCCGGCGCAGCCGGCGGTGGCGAACAGCGCGGTGGCGGCGACGAGAGCCACCGCCGCCAGGCGGCGGCGCGGAAAGACACCCATATCTGTCGGACCCCTCTCAGGTCGTCTGAGGTGGTGAGGCAGGTGGCGGAGCGGAGCTGAGAGAGCGCTCTCACGACAGGGTGGTGCCTGGTGGGGGCGGTGTCAAGAGAGCGCTCTCAATACCGTGCGGAGACCGCCGCCGCCGGGCCGGCCACGGATCCGGGCGG